>JBAZMV010000001.1:600000-780243 GCA_041649635.1 Dehalococcoidia bacterium | reverse complement strand
CCTCTCCCTGCGGAGGGAGAGGGAAGATAATTAAGATGTAACTCCCCCTTACCCCCTCTTCTAAAAAGAGGGGGAACTTAACGGGCACGTCGTGCCGTGCCCCTACACGATGTCCGTCATGATCAGGGAATATAACAATTCTGATACAGTCCTCGAAGAGGTTAGCTAGCTCACAGAGGTGCAGGAGAGACTTCTCCTGCCGGGGTTGTACAGGGGTGTCCCCTGTTGTTTTTTTATTTTCCCCCAAGATTGGGGGATAAAGGGGGTTGAAGTATATTATTTATTCCATGAAGCAATTCTAGACAGCGCCTCGTCCAGGCGCGCATCCGGCACCGTGAGCGAGATGCGGATGTACCCTTCGCCATGAGGCCCGTAGCCGACGCCCGGGATCACCACCACGCCGATGTCGTCCAGCCATCTCGTTGCGAATTCTATCGAGGTGTATCCATCCGGGACTTTAGCCCAGATATAGAGGCCAGCGCGGGGTTTCGCCGCACTGATACCTATCTTCGAAAGCGCCTCGATAACTTTATCGCGGCGGCGCTGGTAGATCGCCATGTTGTCGCTTACACATTGCTGCGACCCGCTCAAGGCCTCGATGGCGGCGCGTTGTATCGCCTGGGGTATGCCGGAGTCAATATTCGATTTGATCCTTTTCAGGGCGTCGATTATTGCGGCGTTCCCCACGGCCATGCCGACCCTCCAGCCGGTCATGTTGTAGGTCTTGGACAGGGAATGGAACTCGATGCCGACGTCCATGGCTCCCCTGGCCTGAAGGAAGCTCACAGGTTTGTATCCGTCGAACGCTATCTCGGTGTACGGCGCGTCGTGGCATACGGCGATATCGTGTTTTTTAGCGAATGCGACAACCTTTTCGAAAAAGTCGATACCGGCGACCGCGCCCGTCGGGTTGTTGGGATAGTTTATCCACAGCAACTTTGATTTCCTGACGACATTCTCCGGGATGCCTTCCAGATCGGGCAGGAAACCGTTCTCCTCCCGCAACGGCATGTAATACGATTCCCCGCCGCAGAACATGGCGCCCGTGGCGTAAACGGGGTAGCCGGGATCAGGCACCAGCGCGATATCGCCCGGGTCGATGAGGCACCATGATATGTGCGCCACGCCGTCCTTGGCCCCGATGAGCGATACGACCTCTTTATTCGGGTCGAGCCCGATGTCGAACCGCCTCTTGTACCAGTCCGCCACCGCCTTGCGAAATTCGGGCAGGCCTTCCGAATCAGGATAGCGGTGGTTTTGCGGGTCGCGCGCCGCCCGGCACAGCCTCTCGATGATATGCGGCGGCGTGGGCAGATCGGGGTCCCCGATGCCCAGGCTGATGACGTCTATGCCCTGAGATTTCTTCTCGGCTATCTTTTTCGATATGCCGACGAAGAGGTAGGGCGGCAGTTGTTCGATCCTTTTCGCTGGTTTCATCTTCGATCTTTCTTATTAGGATTGAACCCTCTGAAATCCCCCTTAAAAGGGGGGAACAATAACCGAACCCCCTGTTAGTCCCCCATACGTTGGGGGACATTTATTAATATTAGGGGACACCCCTAAAACCCTGTCAGGAGACCATGTCTCCTGTACCTCTGTTTTAGACTGTCATTGCGAGAAGCCCTTCCATGATATCGAGGTATATGGAAGGACGACGTGGCAATCTCGTTGCTGGTCAACTCCCTGTATCCCCCAAGATTGGGGGAATTTTGGATTTGGGGACACCCCCAGTTTCCCCGGCCCCGACATATCGGGGCACCTCGCCGAGCGTAAATATTCCGGTCATCGTGTAGGGGCAATTCATGAATTGCCCCATGTTATCCCGGCCACGTTCCCGTGAACACTTCCTCCGCGGGGCCGGTCAGCTTCACCTGGCTCTTCCCGTCCCAGTCGATGGTCAGTGTCCCGCCCGGCAGCGCTACATTCGTTTTTTTACCGCAGAACCTGTGCAATCGCGCCGCCACCGCTATGGCGCAGGCACCGCTGCCGCAGGAGAGCGTCTCGCCCGCGCCGCGCTCCCAGACCCGGGCGCGTATCCTGCCTTTGCCCATCACATTCGCTATCTCAAAATTCACCCGCTTTGGAAAGAACGGGTGGTTCTCGACCTTCGGGCCGATCGTTTCGAGAGGGAATTTCTCTATAGCCTCATCGATGAACGCGACGGCATGGGGGTTGCCCATCGAGAGGCAGGTCAGCTTCAGCCGCCTGCCGCCGATGGCGAGCGGATGATCGATCACCGCGTCGCGATTTAGCTTGACCGGGATCAGCCCGGCCTTGAAAATCGGTTCTCCCATGTCGACCTGTATCATATCGTCAAGCTGCCGCGCCTTCCTCGATCCGCCGAGCGTCTCTATCGTAATCTCTTTACCGTCGACCAATCCCCGGCCGATAGCATATCTGGCAAGGCACCTGGTGCCGTTGCCGCAGGCCTCGGCCTCGGAGCCGTCCGGGTTGAACATCCTCATGCGTATGTCGGCCTTCCGGGATGGCATGACCAGTATGATGCCGTCCGCGCCCACCCCTAAGCGGCGATCGCACATGGCCGTAGCTAATACATTCCAGTCGCGGTTTCGTTTCGCTTCCATGACAACGAAATCGTTGCCGGTGGCCTGCATCTTGGTGAATTTGATTTTGGTCATGATTAAGTTGTAATCAACCCCCTGTATCCCCCATATATTGGTCATCCAGGTAGGGGCGAACCTATGTGTTCGCCCGCAATGGGCAGACACGCAGGTCTGCCCCTACGGGGACACCTCTAATCCCCCGGTCCCGATTCATCGGGGCACCTCTTTTCGACCCACGACGTAGGGGCATCCTTCCGGCATCGGAAGGACCGTGCCCGTGTATTTACAATGAGATAATACACAGCAATTATTACAGGCGAATTACGTACACATCAAGCCACGGAATCGAGATTTCTATATATTTCTGTTCCTGCGTCCGCGCAGGTAAAACAGTACAGCCAGCGACAGGAAAATAAACCCGCCGATGACGCCGGCGCCGGTCAGCAGCCCAAAGAATATAACGTTGCCCAATGCTTCCCCGAAGGTGTCCGTGCGGAATTGAAGATTAATGTAAGCTATCGCGGGCAGCAGCAGCCACTCGATGCCGAAGATGAGACAGAAGTAGAAATGGACTTTGTGAGATGAACTGCGGAACAGCATTATCGCGAAGAGTATCAGACTCACGATAAACACGACTCCGCCGTATCCTCCGGCCTGGTCCTCGTGGAAGAAGAACACGAAGATGAATGCAGTAAGCGATGCGAGCAAAAAGGCTTCGACTGATCTTATCAGGTATTTCATATAGCAGCCGTTCGTATTGTAGGGGCGAATAATCATTCGCCCACATGTCTTTGCGGTATTATAGCACCTTTTGCGGCAAGGTCGACGGATATGCCGGAAGATTGTCTGATTTTTGCGCCAACTTCGCGATTTTTCAGGGCCGTGTTTGCTATAATTAGTGGCGAGATTATCGGTCGCCTTTTGACGGCCGAGGCTCAGGAGGATGGAAGTGATAAATGTAGCGATAGTGGGATACGGCAACGTGGGGCGCGGAGTTATCGCGGCGCTGGAGAAGAGCGATGATATGAAGCTCTCCGCGGCGTTCTCGCGCAGACCGGAGCAGGTGGCGAAGCAGTTGAAAGGCGTCGCGGTGCTGAATACAGAGAAGTTCTCTTTACCAAAGGGAGTTAAGATCGACGTGGCTATACTCTGCGGCGGCTCCAAGGAGGACATTCCGGCGCAGGGGCCGGTGTTCGCGAAGCGCTTCAGCACGGTCGACAGCTTCGATACTCATGCCGATATCCCGGGCTACTTCAAGAAGATGGATGCCGTTGCCAGGAAGAACGGCAACGTGTCGATAATCTCTGCGGGGTGGGATCCCGGCATCTTCTCGCTGGAGAGGGTAATGGGCGAAGCCTTCCTGCCCGGCTGCAAGGGGTTCACCTTCTGGGGGCCCGGGGTCAGCCAGGGGCATTCCGATGCGGCGCGTAAGATCGAGGGTGTATTAGATGCGCGCCAGTATACGCTGCCTATCGAGACGGCGCTGGAGAAGGTGCGGGACGGCAAGACGCCCGATTTCACCAAGCGCCAGATGCACAAGCGGCTGGTATACGTCGTCGCAAAAAAGGGCGCGGACAGAGAAAGGATCAGGCGCGGGATCGTCGAGATGCCGAACTATTATTCCGATTACGATACGAAGGTCGTTTTCATCAGCGAGAAGGAGATGGCGGAGAAGCATGCCGCCTATCCGCATGGAGGGTTCGTGCTGACATCGGGGACAGTCGGCAAGAACAGCCGCCAGATACTGGAGTACAGCTGCAAACTTGAATCGAATCCGGGATTCACGGGGAGCGTGCTCGTGGCGTGCGCACGGGCGGCTTATAGGCTCAAGCAGCAGGGTCGGTCCGGGGCGTTTACTATGCTGGACATCCAGCCGGCCCTCTACAGCCCGCATTCCGGCGTGGAATTGAGGGGCCATTTTGTGTAGGGAGCGATGGAATATGTAGGGCGGGCTGTGCCCGCCGATTAGTTGGTGGGTTTCGCTGCGCTCTACCCACCCTACATTCTAAAACCTGAAGAATCTCGTAATTATGGCTGGCAGGGTACGAGATGCTTCGCTTCACTCAGCCATGACAGATTAAGATTTCTGGATTCCCTGATCAAGTCAGGGAATGACAGAGAACAGTTATGGCCAGACACCCTGGTAGCCGTCAGCCCCGTTGTTCTTACAGTCGTCGCCAACACACTTTGAAAATACTTTGCCGTATGAATCGAGCAGCCAGACGTAGCTTGCGTCGGGCTGACATTCACAGTCACCTGCATCGCAGTTGTCATTGTCATCTCCATCGACTGCGGCGAAGCCGTCAGGCACATAGTTCATCAGCGCGCAGATGTCGATTATAAAATAGGTGCCGGCGGGCTCATCGAGCGAGGCATTCATTCCGGAGACCGGCAGGCTGTTATCGTGATGCAGCTTGTATTCCTCCACCTCGGTGTTCAAAATATCGACGACGGCCGTGTAATCCGTATTGGACGGCGTGTTCCACATGGTGAACCAGTATACGGTAATTATCACGGCGAGGATGACCAGCGCCGTAAGGTTGAACTTCCATCTCTTGAGACTGAATAATCGCATAGTGTTGTCGCGTTCTGAGATAACATACTGATTATATCACGGCCAGACACCCTGGTAGCCGTCGGCATCGGACTTATCGCACTGCTGCCCGATGCATGCCGAGTGTACCGATCCCTCCGGGTCGATCGTCCAGAGATAGTGGTGCTCTTCATAGCAATAGCATTCGCCGCCGTCGCAGTTATCGTCCGCGGCGCCGGGGAGAGAGGCGCAGCTGGCGGGGGTCGACGGAATGAGGTTCAATTCTACGAGAGCGCAAATGTCGATTATATACTGTTCTTCGCCGTCAACGATAACGGCTCCGCTGCCTACTATCGGCAGGGAGCCGTTGTTAGCGTTTCTATAGTCCGTTACCGCGTCTTGAAGCTTGGCCCGCCAGTCGGACCAGGCCTGCGGGTATTCTGTACGTATCATCTGGGTGGTAAAATACCATCCGCCGAATACTACCGCGATCAGAAGTACGATAAATACTACCCATCGCCAGCTTTTAAGCCGTTTCATCGGTCGACTTTATTTACGGCCAGATGCCCTGATAGCCATCGGCGAAGTTCATGTCGCATTCGCCGCCGATACATACGGACATCACGTTGCCAGCGAGGTTCACCAGCCAGATATAGCGGGCGTTCTGCTTACAGTCGCACGTGCCGGCCGCGCAGTTATCGAACGAGTCGTCGCGGGCGCTGGCGGGCACCTCGTCCAGCAATTCGCCCTCCCCGACGAGAGCGCATAAATTAAGGATGGAATAAGTGCCGGCGGGGTAGCTTAAATAAACAGAATTGGCCGTTAACGGGATGGAGCCATTGTTACTGGTCATGTACGCTTCGAGCGCCGTCTGGATGCCGGCCTTGTCCGCATCGTAGCTGGACTCCAGGTCGCAAAGGCTCACACTGAGCGGCTGTATGAATTCATTGTCGCTCTCGTTGATCTCGGTGACTCCCGCCATCGAGTCCGCTATAGCTGTGGTGTTGAAGGCGCCGGTGATATCGTCGGCCAGGGTTAGTTCGGTATGAACAACGATGGTTCCGCCCGGGGGCAGGCTGGGCAGGGTGTTCACCAGTATCTGGCTGCCCGCGAACAACTGCCATGACCAGTAGCAGGCCGGGGAGAGCTGTGTTCCCTGGTTCTGAATCGTAACCGCTACCTCCACCGGTGCGCCCTCGCAGCCTACCGCCGGATCGAATGAGATGCCGGTAATGGTCAGGTCTGGCAGGTCCGGCACAGGCGTAGGGGTGGGGGCTACCGTTGCTGTAGGGGTGGGCTCCGCATCCTCGCTGTCGCACGCGATGACGGGTATTAATAACATCGCGAGGAATAGTGCCAAGATACAATTTACGATCTTCATGACTTCACCTTCCAAAGTATATTGCGATATTATACCACTTAGCGCAAGCCCTGACACGATGGGTAATTCTTATGATAAGTTAGTCAACCATGGAAGGAGAAATCTTCTCCTCCACCTCTTTTTCTTCAATGTCATTCTGAACGAAGTGAAGAATCTCGACGAGATCCTTCGGCGCTACCTCAGGATGACAGACTACAAACTACTCACCATTGTCTATTCACTAAACGCTTCCTCTTATTGCGCCGCAATCCTTCCTATGATAATATTGCGCTTGTGAAAATCATACGTAACGGTACGATAACCTCGCCGCAGGGGTTCCTGGCCGGGGCGGCCGCTGCCGGGATAAAATACGAAGGCAGGCTGGACCTCGGCATTTTGTATTCCGAGAGGCCATGCGCCGTCGCCGGGCGTTTTACAAAGAATCGAATTAAAGCTGCTCCCGTCCAATGGTGCCAGGATCGCGTCGCGTCGGGTAAAGCTCAGGCGGTCATCGTCAACGCCGGCTGCGCCAACGCATGCACCGGGGCGCAGGGCATGAAGGATGCCAGAGCTATGGCGCAGGCCGCGGCGATGAAGCTCGATATCCCGGACGACTCCGTGCTGGTGGCCAGCACCGGCGTCATCGGTGTTAAGCTACCCGTCGATAAGATCGAGGCGGGCGCTATGCAGATGAAGCTGTCCGCGAAGGGCGGGCACGAGTTGGCTCACGCCATCATGACCACGGATACACGTCCCAAGGAGATCGCCGTTGCCTGCGAGGAATACGGTTTCACCGTCGCCGGAATTGCCAAGGGCGCGGGCATGATACATCCGGACATGGCCACCATGCTGTCATTTTTAACGACAGATGCCAAGATCGACGCTCGCTTGCTGGATAGCTTTTTAGGAGAAGCGGTCGACGCTTCCCTCAACATGATTACGGTCGATGGCGATACCAGCACCAACGATACGGCGCTGATCCTGGCCAACGGCGCCGGTGGCGCGGTCAAGGCCGGGACTAAGGCGGAGAAGGCGTTCGCTGAAGCACTGTCGAAAGTTTGTATTTACCTGGCGCGCAGCATCGCCACCGACGGCGAGGGAGCGACTCGCCTTATCGAGGTAACGGTCGATGGCGCTAAGTCGTTGGCCGATGCACGAATCGCCGCGCGCACCATCGTCGGCTCACCTCTCGTTAAGTCCGCCGTTCACGGCTGCGATCCGAACTGGGGGCGCATCATCGCGGCGCTGGGGAGGAGCGGGGCCGGGTTCAACCCTAAAAAAGTCGACCTCTACTTGGCCAACATGCAACTCATGTCTGCCGGCGAGCCCGTGCCGTTCAATAAAAAGACAGTGAGTGCGGCTATGGGCAAGGATGAGGTCAAGGTGCGCGTGGCGCTCAACGGGGGGAAGCACTCAGCTACGGCGTGGGGGTGCGACCTGACGGCGGAATATGTAGCGATAAACAGCGAGTATACGACTTAATGTTAATCTGAAATCACCGTGCTGAAGTCGGAAAATTCTATCTGACTATAGAAAGCCCGGTCAACTTTGTAAAAAAATGCGCAGGACATTGTGGTACAAACCGTATCCGGAGATTCATCACTTGAAATCGGTCCTCCGCTGAAGTCACCCTGTGTCAGATATTGCGGCAGGGCCTCAAAGAACGCGCTGATATTAGTCCTAATCACTTGATAATTTCTCTTGTCTACCCATACAGTGACCGAGCTACTATTTTTATATGCGACATCGTAAACTTCCCTCGTCCTGTCAATCGACATACGGCCAAACCACCCCATATTTAAGTCACCCATCGGCTGCTCCAGTGAATAGACCCAGTTGATCATGGCATCCCTGGAAGGCACCAGCTTCAGGGTATAGCATTCTACGCCGTTTACAGTTTCATCCGATAACATAATTACTTCTGTCGCTGTCTCCATCAAGGCTATTTGCTGGGGATACTGGTCGCTTGATACCCATTTATCGCACGAACCATTCCGGGTAAAGACTGGGCTCCAATCTATTTCTTGGGCACCTTCACTCTGAGTTGCAGACCACTCGCCGTCAGCAACAGATAGATTAAATACTGTAACAACAAATCCGTCCTGGTAACTCTGGTTCATTGTGATTTCTTTTGTACCATTGTTACCGGTGATTGAAGTGCCATTCCATAGTAGCGTGTTTGTAACTGGAGTCTTATCGCCAACTGATGGAAACCAAGTTTCTTGATCTTGTGCTTCTATATGAAGAAAGCACGAAATTGTATCAGCCATAGCAGACAAAGAGTTGGATAATAGCTCCTGAGCAGTGAGATTTGAAGTGGATTTAGGACTGCTGCCGCAACCTGAGAAAATAACAGGCAAGACTAAAAATAAAGCCAACACCAACTTTATCCGCATAGTGCTAGAATCGTAAACGAGAGTCAGTCGCATGTCAATAATGGGTGACGGGGGGAAGCACTCGGCTACGGCGTGGGGGTGCGACCTTACGGCGGAATACGTGGTGATAAACAGCGAGTATACGACGTAGCCAGTGATTAGTCTTTCTTTTCCTTCTCCCACATCTCAAGCGCTTTCTTGAGCACGGTGCTGGCCCTCAGGTCTCCCAGTATCTTGTCCTCGTTGTCCAGCACGGGGACGATGGATTCCTTGTGTGCAATCATCTTATCGAGGGCTTTTTGCAGCGTATCCTCCGGCTTCACTCCGATGGAATCAGCATTGCCGCGCGCGATATCGATGGCTTCCTTGGCAAGGGTGAACTGTATGGCGTCTCCGGTTGAGACGTCGCCTCCGCCTACCTTACCGTATATTTGGAGATACAGCCATTTCATCATGTCGCTGCGCCGGACCATTCCGGTGAATTTACCTTTTGAATCCGTAAGGAACACGGCGCGAAGGCTCGGATCATGCGCGAACTTCTCCGCTATTCCGGTGATCGGGGCGTTTTCCTGAAAGCATAAATAGCACGAGTCGGTGGGGCTATAGATTTCCTTAACAGTGATCGTCTTCATTTCCGGCTGTACCTCTCTTGTAGATGTTCTGGCGTGGAACGCTCTGACGGCTTATTATAACATTTTGTCGCCGTGCTGGGACAGACTATGGGGGAGAGATTTCTGTGAGGATTATGTGGCGATCTCGTCGTTTGTGTGTTGCGAGGTGTAGGGGCGGTTCGCGAACCGCCCCTACGGGAATCGACAGGTAATGATATGTAATGACGGGGGTGTAGATTTACCCCCGGCGCGTATTGCCGCGGGCCATCGAGGCGAAGACGCCGGCAAAGCACAGGGCGGCGAAGATGATGAAGGCCACCTTGAAGCTCTGCATGAAGGCGTCGTGGTTCTCCAGCGTTATCTGCTCGCTGCCTATGTAGACGGCGAAAAGCACGTTGACGATGCTCATGCTCAGCGTCATGCCGGTCTGGCGCATTGTGGCCACCGTGGACGCGGCCACTCCGTACAGCTTGTTCTCCACCGCGCTCATGATCGCGTTGGTGTTGGGCGACGAGAACAGCCCGAAGCCGAAGCCGAGCAGCGCCTGCCCGCCGATTATCATCCACAGCGAAGTCGTCTTTGTGATGAACACGAAAAGCGTCAATCCGACGACTGTGATGGCCATCCCTGCCGAAGCGAGCAATCTCGGCTCTATCCTGTCCGAGAGGCGGCCCGCGATCGGTGCGAAGATGGCTTGGAATACCGGCTGTGTCACAAGTATGTAGCCGGCGTAGTCGGCGGCGTAGCCTTTGATGTTGATCAGGTAGAGGCTGAGGAGGAACGCTATCGCGAAAGTGGCGGCGTAGTTTATCAGCGCGGCCAGGCTGGAGAAAGCGAAGGGGATATTACGTCGAAACAGGTTGATCTCCAGAAGCGGACTGCGCGCCCTGATCTCATACCAGATGAATACAGCCAGAGCCAGCGCCCCTGCTACTATGAGAACGAACCCCCACCACTGCGGCAGCAGGGAGAGGCCGCACATTATAGCTATTATGGTGATGCCGTAGATAACCGCCCCGCCCCTGTCGAACCCCTCGCCCCGGGCCGGGGCCCACTCGCCTCTGAGCTTCCAGATTATCAGGGCGAGGACGAAGAGGCACAGCGGCAGCGTTGCTATGAAAACGCTCTCCCACCCGAAGTGGTTCACCAGCACCCCGCCTATCACCGGCCCGACCGAGAGCCCGGTATAGATCGACGCCACGTTGATGCCCAGCACGCGCCCCCGCTCCTGCGGCGGATAGGCCGAGGTGACCAGCGCCACGCTTGTGCCGAAGATCATGGCGCCGCTTATCCCCTGCAGCGCGCGGAAGGCAAAGAACATCTCCGCCGAGTTGGCCAGCGCGCAGAGGAAAGTGAAGACGGTGAAGGCCACGATACCCCAGGTGAAAATCTTCTTCCTGCCGTAGATGTCGGCCAGACGGCCGAATGGCAGCAGGAACGTCAGGGACGCGATGAGGAAGGAGTTGTTTATCCAGGGCAGGGTGGTGGCGTTCATGCCGAAATCCTGACCGATGAAGGGGACCGCTACGTTCATCGCCGAGCCCATGAAGGGGGTCAGGAACGCGCCGAGGGTGGTGGCTATCAAGACGGATGTCTTGCTGGATTGCATGATGGGGATATTATAGCGCATCAACGTCGTTCGAATGTAGGGGCGAATAATCATTCGCCCTGTTGGCGGTCGACACGGTTCGGAGATATTTTCCGAACCCCCTAAATCCCCCATACGTTGGGGGACATAAATAAATTAGGGGACACCCCTAAAACCCCGTCAGGAGCCCTTCTCTCCTGCACCTCTGCATCGAACGCCCCTTCGGTTTTGCAGCTTCCCCCTCTTTAATCAAAGAGGGGGATGACAGGGGGAGTTCGTTTGCCTTGTAGCTATCGTGGTGCTAAAATGGCTTATATTTGATAGATTACGTTTGGTGTTTGGGAGTAGGGTTTTGAATAATGGGCCGAGCCCGCGTGAGTTCTGGGAGTGGTTGAGGAGCTTGCCAGCTAACCTTGGTAAGACAGGGGCCAGTTTTTATCTGCTTGGCTTTAGTCTGATTATAATCTCAGGAATATGTGCATTGTTGGTGAATATAGTATCCCTTGATGTAGTGTGGCGCATTCTAGGTGGAGGTTTGGCAGTGATGTCTTTGGGTGTAGGTTTGATTTCTCTCGGGGCGGCCTATAAGTCTAGTACAGCGGTGAAGGCAATGGGTGATTCGGATGCAAAAATGAAAGAGGAATGCAAACTTGAGACTGGTGTTGAAAGTTTAAAAGGGGATGCTCTTGAGAAAAGCGACTCTGGCTCTGATATTGATGTGATAAAGAAATACTTGATAGGGATCAAAGAATCGCTTGACAGGATAGATAAGCAACAAACTGATAATAAGAAAAGCGGTAAATACTATTTTTACTATACGCTGGGCTTCACTAGTATGGCCGCCGGAATGGGGTTGGCGGTTGCTAAAGTGGAATATGCAGGATATGGTTTAGGGCTATTTTTTTGTGGATTTATAGTTTGTATGTTTGCACCTAGATTTGGGAAAGGCTAATTACATAGTTGTGATGGAATGATGAATAAACCAATCGTAATCAAAATCGGGGGCAGCACCTTTGGCAAGGGCGAGACGGTCATAGAAGACATCGTCGCGTTGCAGAAGGAAGGCTTCAACCCGGTCGTGTTCCACGGCGGCGGCAACGAGGTCACCTCCTGGCTCAAGCTAATGGGCATAGAGACCAAGATGGTCGACGGCCAGAGGGTGACCAGCAAAGAGAGTCTGCGCGTGGTGGTCGCCGTGCTGGCGGGCCTGGTAAATAAAGAAATCGTAGCGCAGATACAGGCCAGGGGCGGGCGCGCCGTAGGTCTGTGCGGCGTGGACGGGTGCATGCTGGAAGCCGAGGTGCAGACAAAGACGCACGGCCTCGTAGGCGAGGTGGTCAAGGTCAATATCGAGCCGCTGCAGGCGGTCATCGATAAAGGCTACATTCCCGTCATCGCGCCTCCGTCTTACGGCATCGGCTCTGTAAAAATATTGAACGTGAACGGCGATCCGGCCGCCGGGGCGCTGGCGGCCGCGCTCGGCGCGAAGAAGCTCATCATGCTCACCGACGTGGCCGGAGTTCTCGATAAAAAGGGGCAGTTGCTAGATAGGCTCGACCGTGATAAAATACAGGCTCTTATCGCATCGGGCGTGATCGCGGGCGGCATGATCCCCAAGGTAAAGGCGTGTCTGCGCGCATTGGATGGAGCATCGGCGGCGCAGATAATCGACGGGCGCGCTCCGCACTCCGTCATCGATGCGGTGAAGGGAAAGAAGACAGGAACGATAATCGTTTAGGAATATAAAATGGCTGACTGGCAAAAATTGGAAAAGAAATACCTGATGGGCACTTTCAAACGCCTGCCCGTGACTATCGTCAAGGGTAAGGGGGCGCGTGTCTGGGACGAGGACGGCAACGAGTACCTGGACTTCCTCGGGGGGCTGGCGGTTGACGTACTGGGCCACTCGCATCCCGTGGTCGTCAACGCCGTGGCGAAGCAGGCGCGGGAGCTGATACAGACCTCTAACCTGGTCTATACCGTGCCGCAGGTCAAGCTGGCCAAACTTATGGTCGAGAACAGCTGTCTGGATAAAGTGTTCTTCTGCAACAGCGGTTCCGAGGCATGCGAGGGCGCGGTGAAGCTGGCGCGCCGTTACGGCAAGCTGCATCGCAAAGGGGCCTGGGAGGTCATCACGGCGACAAAATCGTTCCACGGCCGCACGCTGGCCATGACCGCGGCTACGGGGCAGCACAAATTCCAGGAGCCTTATGTGCCGCTGCCCGACGGTTTTGTGAACGTCCTTTATGATAGCATCGACGCCATTAAAAAGGCGACGACTGACAAGACGTGCGCGATCATGATGGAGCCGATACAGGGCGAGGGCGGCGTCAACGTTCCTGCCGACGACTACCTGAAGAAGGTGCGCTCTTGGTGCGATAAGAAGGGGATACTGCTGATCCTCGATGAGATTCAGACCGGCATCGGGCGCGCGGGCTCGCTGTTCGCCTATGAGCAGTACGGGGTGGAGCCGGATATCATAACGCTGGCCAAGGGTCTCGGCGGCGGGGTGGCCATAGGCGCTTTCATGGCTAAGGACGAGGTCTCCGTATTCGAGCCGGGAGAGCACGGCTCGACGTTCGGTGGCAACCCGCTGGCCTGCGCCGCGGGATATGCCACGATCAGCTACATGTTAAAGAACGGGGTTATAGATAACTGCCACACTGTCGGAGACTACTTGGCCAAGTCGATAAGCGGCCTGAAGAAGAAGTCGCCTCTCGTCGTCGGAGTGAGAGGGCGCGGCCTCCTGCTGGCCATGGAGCTTTCGCGCGATGTCTCGTCGGACCTTGTGATGGAGTGTTTGAAGGAAGGGTTGATACTGAACCCGGTGCTGCCCAATGCGGTGCGCTTCGTCCCTCCTCTTATCATTACGAAGGATGACGTGGACGAGGCTATGGAGATCGTGAAGAAGGTGTTGGCTCGGATGGGAAAGAAATAATTCACCCTAATCCTAATCTAATTGAGATGATGAGTTATTGGTATGGTTTACTATAGCAGAGATGTAAAGAACAAAGAGTTGGCAGTATATAGATTCACTTGCCCAATCTGCAACCAAGAAGCAAACCTTCGACTTATTAAGCAGACAAGGGAAGAGTGGCTCTTGATTATTCCACACTGGGGCAGTGATTATTTCTTTACTTGTGGAAATTGCTGGAAAACATTCAAGGTAAAAAAAGAGTTTGCTAAACAATTGGAAAGAGGAGTTTTTAATAGAGATGCGCTAACTCCAGGAAGTATCCAGTGTCCTAAATGTGGATCTCAAACTGAAATTCGCGTGGTTAAAAAAGGCCCTGATTCTGGGAAAGAGTTTCATGTGTGTAAAAAATATCCAAAATGCAAAGGGAGAGTACAGGTAAGAAAGGCAGATTCTAATGGCGGGTAAACAATATAAGAAGATAGTGCTGGCATACAGCGGCGGGCTCGATACCTCGGTCATACTGGCGTGGCTCAAGGAGACCTACGATGCCGAGATCATCGCCTTCTGCGCCGATATCGGGCAGGGCGAGGAGTTGTCGGGGCTCGATAAAAAAGCGAAAAAAACGGGCGCGTCGAAGTGTTACATCGAAGACCTCACCGAGGAGTTCGCGCGCGATTTCATCTTCCCCATGATACAGGCCGGCGCGATATACGAGAACCAGTATTTCCTGGGCACAAGCATCGCGCGCCCGCTCATCGCCAAGGGCATGATGGAGGTTGTGCGCAAGGAGAAGGCCGACGCTATCTGCCACGGGGCCACCGGCAAGGGCAACGACCAGGTGCGTTTCGAGCTGACCGCCTACTCCATAGACCCGAATATCAAGATCGTCGTCCCGTGGCGCGAGGAGAAGTTCCGCAAAAAATTCCCCGGCCGGGCCGAGATGATTGCTTATTGCAAGGCGAAGGGCATTCCCGTCCAGGCGACGGCTAAGAAGCCCTACTCTTCGGACCGCAACCTGCTGCACATCAGCTTCGAGAGCGGCATACTGGAGGATCCGTGGCTGGAGCCGCCGCAGGATATGTTCAAGCTGAGCGTGGCGCCGGAAAACGCGCCGGACGAGGCGGAGTATGTCACACTCGATTTCGAGGGCGGCATCTGTGTCGCCGTCAACGGCAAGAAATTATCGCCGGCCAACGTACTGCGTATACTGAACAAGCTCGGCGGCAAGCACGGCGTGGGCCGCGTGGACCTCGTCGAGAACCGCGTCGTCGGCATGAAATCGCGCGGCGTCTACGAGACGCCCGGCGGCACCATCCTGCACTGGGCGCATCGCCAGATGGAGACGCTGACCATGGATCGCGAGGTCATGCACCTGCGCGACTCGCTCATCCCGCGCTACAGCGAGCTGGTCTACTACGGATTCTGGTTCTCGCCGGAGCGTCTGGCGTTGCAGGCGCTGGTCGATGAAAGCCAGAAAAACGTCACGGGCACGGTGCGGCTGAAGCTGTACAAGGGTAATATCATAACCGTCGGGCGCAAGAGCCCGCTCTCGCTCTACCGTCCCGACATAGCGACGATGGAGAGCGGCGAGAGCATCTACGACCAGAGCGATGCCACCGGCTTCATCAAGATAAACGCCCTGCGCCTGCGCGTGGAGGCCATGGTAGAGAAGCAGTCGGGCAAGGCAACCGGCAAGAAGTCTGCGGTTAAGAAGGCTGGCAGGAAGAACGGCAACGAAGCTGATAGCTCGTACGCGGGCCCGGTGTAAATACGAACGCCCCCGAAGCCCCCTCTTTAACAAAGAGGGGGCAGATAGAGTGGGTCGAGGGTGGTTCCAAGGTCTTTTGTCGTAACAGGGGAGTCCAGAGAGATCGCCCTCTGGCGGGGTTTTAGGGGTGTCCCCTATCTTCTTTTAAAATCCCCCAAGGTTGGTGGGGGATACAGGGGGTTGATAATAACGGCAAAAGGCTGGTTAGATGAAAAGCGAAGGTGAAGAACACCATCGCTAGCAGAAGAAGAGGGGGGAGAGAGGGTTGTAGGGGCGAACCTGCGTGTTCGCCCGTGTTGTGGTTATCAGGTTAGCCGATGTCGTTATTACGAGGGCAGACACATAGGTCTGCCCCTACGTGATGGCCAATCGTACAATGACAGATGTGAATAATGCGGGGAGGTGAACCCCATGCGCAAGCGTTTCAAGAAGGACATGGCGCAGTCGGTACAAAAATATACGGAGTCCATAAGCTATGATAGACGGCTGTACAAGTATGACATAGCCGGCTCCATCGTGCATGCCGAGATGCTGGCGAAACAGGGCGTAATCACCGTCAAAGAGGCCAAGCTTATCTGCGATGGGCTCGCTTCCATCTGGAATGAGATCGACAAGGGAAAGTTCGTGTTCAAGGCAGAACATGAAGATATACACATGAACATCGAGGCGCGCCTAATCGAGAAGGTGGGCGGTGTGGGCCGCAAGCTGCACACGGCGCGCTCTCGCAACGACCAGGTGGCGCTGGATGTGCGCATGTACGTCAAGGAAGCTATCGGCAATACGATAGAAAAGATAAAGGCGCTGCAGGGCGCATTGCTCGACGTGGCAGAATCGAATAAAGACGCGGTCATGCCGGGCTATACCCACGTGCAGCGCGCGCAGCCGGTGCTCTTTGCCCATCACCTGCTGGCCTACTGCGAGATGCTGGAGCGCGATGTTGACCGCTTCATCGATTGCCTTATGCGCGCCGATGTTATGCCGCTGGGCAGTGGGGCGCTGGCCGGCACGCCGTACCCGCTGGACCGCGATTTCGTGGCCAAGGAGCTCGACTTCGCGCATGTCAGCCAGAACAGCATGGACGCCGTGTCCGACCGCGACTTCGTCATCGAGTACGAAGCGGCCGCGTCGATAACGATGATGCACCTCTCGCGTCTGGCCGAGGAGATGGTGCTGTGGTCGACCCCGGAGTTCGGTTTCATCGAGATCGATGATGCGTACGCTACGAGCTCAAGCATGATGCCGCAGAAGAAGAACCCGGACGTCGCGGAACTGGCGCGCGGCAAAACGGGCCGCGTCTACGGGCATCTCATGGCCATGCTGACATTGATGAAGGGGTTGCCCCTGACCTATAACCGCGACATGCAGGAGGATAAGGAGGGGCTCTTCGACACCGTCGACACGCTTATCGGCACCCTGGATGTCTTCGCCGGCATGGTCGCGACGCTGAAATTTAATGCGGGGAGGGCCGCGAAAGCCGCGGGGGAGGGGTACATACTGGCCACCGACCTTGCCGACTACCTTGTGGCAAAGGGGATGCCGTTCCGCGAGGCGCACGGGGTCGTCGCCGGGCTGGTGCAGTATGCCATCGATAAAGGTAAGACGCTCGACAAATTGTCGATATCCGATTACAAGAAATTCTCGCCCAAGTTTAGCAAGGATGTACTCAAGATAACCGCCCAGACCAGCGTGGCCGCGAGAAACGCCGTCGGGGGCACAGCGCCGGCACAGGTGAAGACGCAGATCGCGCGGATGAGGAAGACGGTCAATGGCTGAGTCGTCGAACAAGATAAAGATAGCTCCATCGATACTCTCGGCGGACTTCTCCTGCCTGCGGGCGCAGGTCGAAGAAGTTAGTAAAGCAGGTGCGGACTATATACATGTTGACATAATGGATGGACACTTCGTCCCGCCCATGACTATCGGCTCGCTTGTTGTGCAGGCGATACGCCCGTACACCAAGGTTCCGCTCGATGTGCACCTCATGATCGAAGAGCCGGATAAGCACATTGAACACTCGCTGCTTGGCCGCGCGCCGAGCCAGATCGAGCAGTTCGCTAAAGCCGGGGCCGATGTTATCACTGTGCACGCCGAGGCTTGCTCCAATCTCAGGGAAGTCGTCGAGCAGATAAGGAAGCTGGGCGTGAAGGCCGGCGTGTCGATCAGCCCGCCGACATCGCCCGACGTGATCGCAGACGTTCTTCCCTACGTCGACCTCGTCCTAGTCATGACGGTGAATCCCGGATACGCCGGGCAGCCCTTCATCGAGGAGATGATTGCTAAAATCTCTCACGTGCGAAAGATGCTGGACGAGCGCGGGCTCACGGCTGAGATGGAGGTGGACGGCGGCATCTCGCCTAAGACGGCGCGCAGGGTCGTCGAGGCGGGGGCCTCGGTGCTGGTGGCGGGGGCGGCCATCTTCAGGAAAGATACAAGCATCAGCGAGGCGATGAAAGAACTCAGGGCCAGCTATTCGGATTAGCTGAGAGAGCTATCTTCAACCCCCTGCTATCCCCCAATCTTGGGGGATTTTAATTTGGGATGGGGGACACCCCCAAACCCCCGTGCAGGAGGAATCCTGCACCTCTTTATAGTTGCTCTGCTTTATCTTCCAGTTGTTTCAGCAGCGATTCCACTCCGAGCGTTTTAGCCCAGCGGTGCAGGTATTTCAGGTCGAGGTTGCCGGATTGCACCTCATAAACGTGCAGCGCGTCGCTGAACTGCTTCTCGCTGCCGCCGGAGCGCTTGGCCCAACTCAGCTTCATCAGGATGGTGTCTTCGGGGCTGGACACCGCCAGTTTAATGCCCAGCACTTCTTCGGTGCGTCTGCGCTTGAATCGGGAGAGGTCGAAGGGCTCGTCCGTCAGTATCCAGAAATCCACCTTGTCGCCGGTGTTCGTGTCGAGGAGGTTGAACATGCTAGTATGGCTTATAGCATCGAGTATACTTTCTCTGGTCAGATGATATCTGGGCGTGGGGAAGGCGTCGGCCAGTTTCTTTGCCGCGGGACGCTTGATCGCGACTACTATGTCGATATCATGTGTCGAACGCGGTTCGCCCTGAAGGCTTGAGACCACAGAGCCGGTCAGCATGTACTCGATGCCCGCGCCGTCGAGTGTCTCTACGGTCAGCTTTAATAGTTTCTGTTGTGACATTTTTCCAGCCGCTTCAGGTAAATGCGCTTTATTTCGACATCCGACAGGTGGGGGAACCGCTTGTGCAGACCGTGGAGGAAGAGTTCTCTGGAAAACTCGGACAGCTCAAATGACTTGAGCAGGCGCTGTTCCGCGCTCATGCGGCGCAGTGTTTGGATGTATAGCTTGCGTTTGGGGCGCTCTTTGGTGTCCATAATCTTGCGATGATTCTAGCATGTTTTGCGGAGGAATGGTATAACTGCCTTGTTGAGGCGGGGGCTAAACGCAACTAAGGCTAAATAAAAAGTACCAGATGCATCTCGCAGCTGGTACCAGTTTAAATCGAGCGATATTGTTTAGCTGACCGGCTTGTTCAT
Source organism: Dehalococcoidia bacterium (assembly GCA_041649635.1). Taxonomy (NCBI): domain Bacteria; kingdom Bacillati; phylum Chloroflexota; class Dehalococcoidia; species Dehalococcoidia bacterium. The sequence continues at coordinate 761,019 of JBAZMV010000001.1, read as the reverse complement.
CGTGCGCAGGCAGCGGGTGCAGACGTTGGCCTGAACCTTCTTCCCTTCGAGAACGATGGTCTGCTTATGCGTGTTGGTATGCCACTGGCGGTTGGTGCGCCGCTTGGAGTGACTCACGTTATGACCGAACTGTATTGACTTTCCACATACGTCACATTTGCCTGGCATCGTATCCCCTTTGACCAAACTGTAGTTTTGCGGTAGAATGCAGCAAATAGGATACCATAACTGATTCCCGAATACAAGTAAGGAAAAAGATGAAGGCCATTACTTCCTGCAGCGGCCGCGACCTTATAGATATGTTCAGCTGTGCAGCCATTTGGCTGGATGCGAACGTGCCCCATATCAACTCGCTCAACGTCTTCCCAGTGCCCGACGGCGACACCGGCATCAATATGTCCCTGACCATGCGCTCGGCCGTGGCCGAGGCGTCGCAGGTAAACGGCGGGACCGCGTCCGAGGTGATACGCGCTATATCGCACGGGGCGCTCATGGGGGCGCGCGGCAATAGCGGCGTGATACTGTCGCAGATACTGCGCGGATTCGCCGTCCCCTTGAACGGCAAGGCCGAGCTGGAGGCCGGCGATTTCGTGGCCGGACTGGAGGTGGGCTCTTCGCTGGCGTACAAGGCGGTGAGCCATCCCGTGGAGGGCACCATACTCACCGTTATCAGGGAGTCGGCCGAGGCGGCAAAGCAGGTCGCCGATAAGAACGATTTCAAGAAGGTCGTCGAGACCATAGTGAATACGGCCAGGGAATCCGTGGAAAAGACTCCGCAACTCTTGGATACGCTCCGCGACGCCGGGGTCGTGGATGCCGGGGGGCTGGGGCTGTACGTGATATTCGAGGGGTTCCAGAAGTATCTCAGGGGCGATAAGATCGAGGCCGGAGCCGCCGTACCCGAGCCGACCGGCGCCGCAGGCGCGCACGGCGAAGAGATCGCCTACGGCTACTGCACCGAGTTCGTCATCGAAGGCTCCAACTTGGATGTCGTCCCGATTCGAAAGCATTTAGAGAAGATAGGCGAATCGGTGATGGTGGTTAAGCAGGAGAATGTCGTTCGGGCTCACGTCCACACCTTCGATCCGGGCGCCGCGCTGGGATATGCCGCTTCGCTGGGCACTTTGAAGCAGGTCAAGGTGGAGGACATGGACAAGCAGCATAAGGACCTGTCGGATCTGAGCAAGAAACCCGCGGTGGATGTTGCCACCGTGGCAGTGGTGCAGGGCGACGGTATGCATGAGGTTTTCCGCAGTATCGGCGTCACCGCAATCGTTCCCGGCGGCCAGACAATGAACCCTTCCACCCATGATTTGCTGGAGGCGGTTCAGGCGGCGCCTTCCGATAAGGTGGTCATTTTACCCAACAACCATAATGTCATCCTCACGGCGGAGCAGGTTGTTCCCCTCACGGGCAAGATGGTGGCCGTCGTCCCCACCGAGACAATGCCGCAGGGCATAGCGGCGCTGCTGGCGTTGAACAACGCGGCGGACTTCGCCGCCAACTTCCTCGCCATGAAGGATGCCGCGTCAAACGTAATCACCGTCGAGGTCACCAAGGCGGTGCGCGATGCGGCTTATGGCGACCTTTCGGTTAAGAAAGGGCAGGACATAGCCCTTATCGATAATGATCTGGTGGCTGCCGGCGACGGCATGATGGCGCTCATGGAGGCGCTTGTGTTAAAGATCGACATGTCGGACAGGGAGGTAGTCACTCTCTACTACGGCGCGGGCGTAAAGAGCAGGGAGCCCGACGCCATCGTCAAGCTCATCCGCAAGAAGTATCCGCATCTGGAAGTAGAGTCCGTCTACGGCGGACAGCCTCATTACAGATACATCGTTTCCGTGGAGTAATATCAGTGGACTCTTCCACGCTTCGCAAGATTCTCATTTTAGAAAAACAGAAGGGGTATGGCGATACCGCCGTTTTCGGGGGGCTGGACCGTTTCCTGGAGCGGGGGGCCGTCGTTCCGCCTGTTCACCTTCGTGGTGTCGAGTACGCAGGAATGGATACTGGAAAGCGTGTCGACTGGGTCGGAGGCATGCTGAAGTGGCTCGACACGGCTGAAGGGAACGTCGCGACGAAGATTGATTTGAAAAGCAAAAAGGTAGCGGCTCCCGTAGCAAAAAAACCGCAGAAGAGCGCGGCTCGACCGCTGTCGAAAGTTGCGCTCAAGCTCGATTCTCCGATAACCGATATCAGGGGCGTTAGCGATAAGCTGGCGCCGCGTTTCCGCAAACTCGGCGTTAATACGGTGCGCGATATGCTGTACTTCTTCCCGCGTCGGCACATCGATTACAGCAAGCGCCAGACAGTGGCCGCGCTGCAGGTGGGGCAGGAGCAGACGGTGGTGGCCAATATCTGGCAGGCGCAGGAGGTCAGGCCCGGGGGGCGCCGCTCGGCGGAGGCCGTCATCGGCGACGAGAGCGGCAACATGAAGGTCATGTGGTTCAACCAGCCCTACATGGCTCGGCAGATGCGCACCGGCGAGCAGTACGTATTCAGCGGCAAGGTGAGCCTGTATAAGGGCATCAAGGTATTCATTTCGCCGGAGTATGAATTGCTGTCGGGAGACGACCTGACGCATACGGGGCGGCTGATACCGGTATATCACCTTACGGAGGGGCTGAGCCCGCGCGTGGCGCGGCGCGTCATCAAGGAGGTGGTGGAGGAGTGCTCGTCGCTTCTTAACGATTTCATGCCGCCGGAGGTCATGACCAGGGCCGGGCTGATCGGATTGCAGCAGGCGATAAGGCAGGCGCACTACCCCGATGACGATATTGCCAAGGACCAGGCCCGCAGGAGGCTGGCCTTCGACGAGCTGTTCATCATCCAACTGGGCGTGCTCTCGCGCAGGAAGGACTGGAGGGAGAGCGGCAGGGCCAACCGCATCGCGGCTAAGGATAATGTGCTTGAGATATTCTTATCGTCGCTTCCTTATAAGATGACCGGGGCGCAGGAGCGCTCGCTTAACGATATAATGTCCGACCTGGGCAAGGCCAAACCGATGAGCCGCCTGCTGCAGGGCGAGGTGGGCAGCGGCAAGACCGCGGTGGCCGTGGCCGCGCTGCTGGCCGCGGCGGCGGGCGGGTGCCAGGGGGCCTTCATGGCGCCCACCGAGATACTGGCCGAGCAGCACTTCTCCACGATATCGAACATACTGAGAAGCTGCGGAAGGCAGGAGAGCGACGAGGGCAACCTGCGCACGTTTTCGGGGCTACTCGACCGGCCGGTGACGCTGGCGCTGCTCAAGGGCAGCATGAAGAAAAGCGAGAGGGGAGTGGCTTACGAGCGCATCTCGGCGGGCGGCGTCGATATAGCTGTGGGCACGCACGCCCTGATACAGGAGGAGGTCGGGTTCAAAAAGCTCGGCCTCGTGATCGTCGACGAGCAGCACCGCTTCGGCGTGATGCAGCGGGCGGCGCTGCGCCAGAAGGGGGCCAACCCGCACCTTCTGGCCATGACGGCCACGCCGATACCGCGCAGCCTGGCGCTGACGCTTTACGGCGACCTCGATCTGTCGGTAATCGACGAGCTGCCGCCGGGGCGGCAGGTGATAAAGACCAGGTGGCTGGCCCCGGACCAGCGCGAGATGGCCTACCGCTTCATCAGGAAGCAGGTGCAGGAGGGTCGGCAGGCGTTTATAATATGCCCGTTGATAGCGGACTCGGAGGCCATCGAGGCCAGGGCTGCGGTGAGCGAGCACGAACGTTTGTCGCGGGAAGTATTCCCCGATCTGAGACTCGGACTCGTTCACGGAAAGCTCAAGCCTTCGGACAAAGAAGACGCGATGCGCAGGTTCCGCAGCGGCGAGTTCCACATCCTCGTCGCTACCCCCGTGGTCGAGGTCGGCATCGACATTCCCAACGCCACCGTAATGCTCATCGAAGGCGCCGACCGCTTCGGGCTGGCGCAGCTTCACCAGTTCCGCGGCCGGGTGGGTCGCGGAGAGCACCAGAGCTATTGTATACTGCTTGCGGAGAGCCCGTCGCCGGAGAGCGGGGAGCGCCTCTCCCTGCTGGAGCGCACGCATGACGGATTCGCGCTGGCGGAGGAGGATTTGAGGCTCAGGGGGCCGGGGGATTTCTTCGGCATCAGGCAGAGCGGGCTTCCCGACCTTAAGATGGCCCGGCTCTCCGATATGAAACTGCTGGAGCTCGCCCGCAAAGAGGCGATCGATATATTTAAGAAAGATTCGGCGCTGTCCGCACCGGAGCACAGGCTGCTCGGGGAGCAGGTGTCCCGCATCTGGGGCGACGGCGTAAGTATGGGAGAGGCATGATAAAAGACGAACTGGCAAGACTGGTCGAACAAGCCCTGATTGAGGCGCAGGACAAAAAGCTGATGCCGGCTGTGGCAATGCCTGAGGTCATCATCGAACGGCCTCAGAACCCGGAGTACGGCGACTACGCCTGCGCCGTGGCGCTCAAGCTGGCGCGCCTGACCAAGATGAACCCGATGCAGATAGGCGAGCACATCGCGGGTCTTATCCAGTGCCCGCCCGGCTGCGAGAAGGTGGAACTGGTGCCGCCCGGCTTCATCAACTTCTCTCTGACCGAGGGCTGGCTCAGGGATCAGGTGGGCGCGATACTGAGCGTGGGAGACAGATTCGGGGATATCGCCGCCGGGAAAGGCAAGAAGATACAGGTTGAATTCGTCAGCGTGAACCCCACCGGGCCGCTGCATGTGGGCCACGGCCGCGGCGCCGTGCTGGGCAGCGCGCTGGCCAACATACTGGCCGCGGCCGGATATACCGTCGAGCGCGAATACTACGTGAACGATGCGGGCAACCAGATCAACCTGTTCCACCGCTCGCTGTACGCGCGCTACTGCCGGGAGCTGGGGCGCGATGAGCCCATGCCCGAGGGCGGCTACGTGGGCGACTACATGATCGATATCGCCAAGGATATCGTCGTGAAAAAAGGGAAAATATACCTCGACAAGCCGGATGAACTGGGACGGCTCGGTATGGACATGGTCATCGAATCGATACAGGCCGACCTGGAACGGCTCGGCGTCACCTTCGACGTGTGGTTCAGCGAGAAGAGCCTCTACGAGGGCAAGCAGTACAAGACAGCCATGAAGCTGCTCAAGGACGGCGGCGTTATTGTGGAGAAGGAAGGGGCGCTGTGGTTCGCGTCGACCAACCTGGGCGAGGACAAAGACAACGTCCTCGTGCGCAGCGACGGCTCGCCGACCTACTTCGCCTCCGACGTCGCATACCACTACAACAAGTTCGTCGAGAGGAAGTTCGACAGGGTCATCAACATATGGGGCGCCGACCACCAGGGACACGTCTCGCGCATGAAGGCCGTCGTGGGCGCCCTCGATATCGACCCGGACAGGCTGCAAATAATAATCTCTCAGATGGTGACGCTCAAGCGCGGCGACACCGTCGTGCGCGCCTCCAAGCGCACCGGCGAGATGATAACGCTGCGCGAGCTTATGGACGAGGTGGGCCCGGACGCCTGCCGCTTCGTCTTCCTCTCGCGCTCCGCCGACAGCCAGATGGACTTCGATATGGAGCTGGCCGTGAAACAGTCGGCGGAAAACCCCGTCTACTACGTGCAGTACGCCCACGCCCGCATCTGCAGCATCCTGCGCAAGGCCAAAGAGGAGGGCATCAAGTTCGGCAAGGCCGACACTTCGCTCCTAACCTCGGAGCCGGAGATCGAGCTCATACGTAAGATGCTGGAGCTGCCCGAGGTCATCGAGCAGACCTCCAAGACCCTTGAGCCGCACCACCTGCCGCACTATTCGCTCGATCTGGCAACGGTGTTCCACAACTTCTACGAGAAATGCCGCGTAGTGACCGACGATAAGGAGCTTACCAAGGCCCGCTTGCAGCTTGTGGACGCCACGCGCATTGTGCTGGCGCGGGTGCTGCGCCTCATGGAGATGGCCGCGCCGGAGAAGATGTGAAGATTAAATCCTACTTTGGGGCAGTAGGACGTATAATATAAATATTGCTAGCGATTTGGAGTTAGGGTGGAACCTTTTGATGTATTTTTAGTAGTTACATCAGTTTTGGGAATTGTTTTGCTGGAATGCGAATTCTTCATGTTTAAAAACCGGCGTGTAACGGCGCGAAAATGGTTTTTCACTCCCTATCACCTCTATAAACCCGAGTTTTACAATGAAAGAGGCAATCAGTTTAGAAAAATCCTAATAGCCCTTTATATTGGAGGATATATTTTTGTAGCAGGTTTTTTAATATTCATGTCTCTTAATCATAATTTCTAAAAGGAGCACAAGTGTAGGGTGGGTTGCTACTTCGAGCTAACCCACCATCGTAATAATCATGTGGTGGGTTTCGCTGCGCTCTACCCACCCTACGGTTTTGGTGCATGATGCCGGATTGACGTCGTAGAATAATGTAGGGTGGGTTACTACTTCGAACTAACCCACCGACGCAAAATATTGTGGTGGGTTTCGCTATGCTCTACCCACCCTACGGTTTTGGTGCATGATGCCGGATTACCGTCGAGCGTACATAAAAGGCGGGACTTTCTTCTTCACGGTCGTAACCAACGGACGTTGTCCCACGTTCAGTGACAAAACGGCTGTTGATTTGTTAAAGGCATCTTTTCGTCGGGTAATGCTTGCCCACCCCTTCAAAATGGATTCCATCGTGGTCTTGCCGGATCATTTCCATTGCATCTGGATGCTTCCCGAGAATGATTCCGATTTCTCGATGAGGTGGAGGTTGATAAAATCCGACTTCAGCCGTAATTATTTGGGCTCTTCGGCATCTATAAAATCAGCTTCGAGGCAGATGAAAAAAGAGAGGGGAATCTGGCAGAGAAGATTCTGGGAGCACATGATTCGAGATAAGGCGGATTTGAACACGCATCGGGATTATATCCATTACAATCCCGTGAAGCACGGCCTTGTAGATTCGCCAGCTAAGTGGGAGTATAGCAGCTTCAATTCGTTTATGGGAAAAGGCCTGTACCCGGCGGATTGGGGAAGTGTCCCTCGCAAAGAATTACTAGAGATGGATTTGGAGTAGGGCGAGTTTTTGGTGGGTTTCGCTGCGCTCTACCCACCCTACGTGTTATCGCTACTCATTGGGTGTCGGTGGCGGCTGGAACGGGACGGCTACATCGGCAGGAGCTTCCTCTATCCTCTTCTTCCTTCCGGACTTGATCATGTAATACAAAGCCCCTGCTAAAAGAACCAGGATGACGACGATCATGCCCCACGTCCATATAGAGGAGGACGCTTTGGAGAAGCTGGCTGTTATGGGCTCGGAAGAACTCGCTAGAAAGCTCTTCGTCGTCTCGGAGCCGTTTATAACTCCGGACCATCCGTCGAAGCGGTAGCCCTCGGCGGCGGTTGCGGTGACGTTTACCGTAATACCGGCTGACGTTCCCGTGGCGCTGGTTGTGATGGAGCCGAACGAGGCGTTAATTATGGAAGGCTTGCCGGAATATATGTTGTAATCAATGGTGATCTCCAGAGGCCCTGCGCATCCCTTGAAACCGGCGACGATGAAGCGGTCCGTATTCATAACGACATCGATGGAGCTGCTGTTAGCCGGGTTATCGCCGATATCGCCGGACCATTGCTCGAACTCGCATCCTTCCGATGGGATGGCGGTCAATGTTACCAGTGTGCCGCCGGGATAGGAGTTAGCGACGCAGGGCCTGTCGCTCTCAATAGCGACGGACCCTCCGGTCTCGGGCGTGCTGACGACCGTCAGCTTCTTTTCCCCTCAGCCGCAGACGGTTGCGGGGAAGGCCGAGGACAGCAGCAGCGCTGCGCAGGCCGCGATGACGATAGTCAGACAGAGAAGATTTAGAGTCCTTGTCGATTTCATATTGTATATATTACACTGCGATGTATCCGGCTATCAACTAGTGTTTACAATTTTGCGGCGGGTTTTAAACCCGTCCTACAAAGCCGCTTCCTCCCCCGCGACGTAGCCTGTGGAAAACGCCGCCTGAAGGTTATATCCGCCGGTATCTGCGTCTATGTCCATGACCTCGCCGCAGAAATATAGCCCACCGACTAATCTTGAAGCCATCGTGTACGGGTCGATCTCGGAGAGCGAGACACCGCCCGCAGTGACGATGGCGGCGCTTATCGGCATCGGCCCCTCGATGTTGAAACGCAGTGATTTGAGGCAATTCAGCAATCGCTCGCGCTCGTCCGCCGTTATCTCGTGGCCGCATTTCTCCGGAGGGATGCCTGTCATCGCTACGAACGGCTCGATCATCTTCTGCGGCAGCAGCTCCTTGAGGATGTTGCGGTAACTCCGTTTGCTGTAGCTCTCGAAGTCGCGCTGCAGCCGCGCGCGCAGCTGCTTTTCGTCGAGAGCAGGCTTCAGGTCGATGGATACGCTCACCGGGCCGCGCTCCAGCGCATCGACCACGGCCAGGCTCATGAGCAGCGTAACCGGGCCGCCGATGCCGGAGTGCGTCATCATCATCTCGCCCATGCGGCTCTCGATGACCGGCGCGGCGGGCTTCCTGCCGGGGATGCCGCGGCCGCAATCGCGCTTCGGCGTCTTTGAAATGTCGATATCCTCGGCTTTGCATTGACAGGCGGTCAGCCGCACGTTGCGCAGGCTCACGCCCTGCATGCTCTTGGCCAGGGCGGTCTCGTGCACCACGAGCGGGATCAGGGCGGGCCTTATCTTTGTTATCGTATGGCCTAACGACGCTGCCATACGGTAGCCGTCGCCGGAGGAGCCGGTACCGGGGTATGAGGAGCCTCCCGTCGCCAGGATGACGGCTGAGGCGGGGATCGTCCCGTCCTCCGTTTGAACGCCTGCGATCTTCCCGCCGTCGACGTTTATAGCGGTCACTTTAGTATTGGTGTGCAGGTCGACGCGCTGCTCAGTGATATAACGCTCGAAGGCACGCACCACGTCGCGGGCGTCGTCAGATTCTGGGAAGATACGGCCGCCGCGCTCGGTCTTGGTTTCAACACCGTAACGCCTGAGGAAATCGAGCAGGTCGTCGCGGAAGAAGCGGCTGAAGGCGCGGTAGAGGAAGCGCCCGTTCGCACCGTACATCGTAACGAACTCGTCGAGCTCTTTAGCGTTAGTTACGTTGCAGCGCGTCTTTCCGCTGATGAGGAGTTTTTTGCCCGGGCCGTCGGTCTTCTCCAGCAGGAGGACGCGGGCTCCCAGCTCGGCGGCGCGGCCGGCGGCCATCATCCCGCCCGCTCCCGCGCCGATAACGATTATGGGTTTGGGGGTCATGCCGACCTCTTTTTATTAGGGACATCATGCGGGGGCGATTCATGAATCGCCCCTACGGGGTCGGTGTCGAAAGGGTGGCCCTCGCGCTCGAAGTCGGGCAGATAGTGGTCGGATGATTCCATCCCCTGCAGCCAGCCGTTCTCCATGCCGAGGTCGCTGAGGCATTTGAGTACGGATTCGTATTCAGTCGGAGATATGCGTCGCGACAGCAGGGGGATGCCGGGAGCTTTATGCCGGGGGGAGTACTGCGACATGACGCTCATAGTGACAGAGGGCGAAAGCTCTTTTTCGATCCATTGCAGCGATTCTTCGCTGCCGGCCAGCCTGTTGGGTAGAATAAGGTGTCGCACGATGAGCCCGCGCCGCGCCACACCGTTCCCGTCCACGACAAGGTCGCCGACCTGGCGGTACATCTCGTTCATCGCGGCGCGATTGTATTTTACGTAGTCCGGCGCCTGCGAGTATTTCTTAGCCGTTTTGTCGTCGGCATACCTGATATCAGGCAGGTAAATGTCGACGATGCCGTCGAGTTCTTTCAGCGTATCGAGCGAATCGTAGCCGCCGGTGTTGTATACGATCGGAATATGCAATCCCATCGGCACAGCTTCAACGAGCGCTCTCACTATCTGAGGTGCGAAATGGCTCGGCGATACGAAGTTGATGTTGTGGCAGCCCATCTCGTCTTGCAGGTAAATCATATGTGCTGCCAGGCTGCGGCAGCCGGTCTCGTTCGATTTTTGTCTTCTCCAGCTCTGGCTTATCTGGTGATTCTGGCAGTAAACGCAGCGCATATTACAGTTGCCGAAGAATATGGTGCCCGAGCCGTTAACGCCCGAGAGGGCCGGCTCCTCGCCTCGATGGGCGCAGATCGACGCTACTATCGGCAATCGTCCCGAGCGGCAGAAGCCCGTTTCACCTTCGAGTCGATTCACTTTGCACACGTGCGGGCAGATATCACAGGACGCCAGGCGGGATTCGAGTGCCCGGGCGCGGCGCTCCAGCTCGCCGGAGCGGAATAGATATATATATTTTGGTTCGATATTGGTCATTTCAGTGAACATAGTATCACTGAAGGAGAGGGATTGTCACACCTTTTCTAGGGAGGTGTAATAGGACTGGTCGACCTCGCGAATAACCAATGTCTCGGTTATCGTGTGAAGGCGAATTATTATTCGCCCCTACGCTCCTTTTATCTTCCAGGCCTTGCCCAGCAGCGCGCCGCCTTCCACATACAGCACCTGTCCAGTGATGTAATTCGCGGCGTCCGATGACAGGAACAGCACGGCGTAGGCCATCTCCTCGGGCTCGCCGGGGCGTCCCATGCATATGCCCACATCCACCGATGCCATACGCTTGTATTCCTCCACGGATATCCCGACGGCCGCCGCCATCTGGCGGGTACCCTCCGTATTGGTGGAGCCCGGCGCGACGCAGTTGACGTATATCCCCTTGTAGGCCCATTCCTTGGCCAGGGCTTTGGTCATCATGTTGACTCCGGCCTTGGCCGCCTCGTATGGTATAACGCCTCGCGCGAAGGGCGTATGCGATTCGAGTGAGGAGATGTTAACTATCCTGCCGCCGCGCTTCTGCTTTATCCACCAGGTTCCTACAGCCTGACAGCAGAAGAATGCGCTCTTCAGGTTCAGGTCGAGGTTGTAATACCAATCCTCCTCGGTTACGTTTAGCACGTTCTTCATCGGTGAGTGGCCGGCGTTGTTTACCAGCACATCGACCTTGCCGAACTCCTTCAAAGTCGATTGTAGCAGGTTGTCGATGGCATCAACCTTTGTCACGTCGGTGGGGACGGCCAGCCCCCTGCGTCCCATCGCTTTTATTTTATCGACGACCTTATCCAGGTCGCTTTTTGTGCGGGCGGCCACTACAACATCGGCGCCTGCGTTGGCGAACTCCAGCGCTATGGCCTCGCCGATGCCCTTGCCCGCGCCGGTCACGATGACGGTCTTGCCAGTGAAATCCATAAGTTGCTGAATATTGCTCAGGCTCATGTAGTTATCCTCCCCTGTTTCAAGGCATTTCGAGTTTCTGTAGGAAGCTCTGGGTTAAGTGCTGATCAACCCCCTGGCCCCCAATCTTGGGGGAAGTTGGGGAGTTGGGGGACACCCCCAATTCCCCCGGCAGGAGGAATCCTGCACCTCTTTTTCAAAGGTTCCTGTATCTATTAAACGCTATCGGCCTACTGGATGGCAAGCGCAGCGCGGCAGCCGTCCTCCACCGAGCCGTGTATCAGGCGCAGCTCGCGGCAGTCGCCGACGATGAACGTCTGCGGCACTTTGGCCTTTATCGCCTCGTACAGCGCGGTGTTGGCGGCGATGCCTCCGGTGATTACCACGGTGTCGGCCGGCACGACGGTCGAGCCTTTCTTGGTCGAATAGCTCACACCCTCATCAGTGATCTCGCCGTACTTCACACCCTTGATAAGTGTCACGCCCATCTCGCGCAGGTGCTGCAGGTAGTTCCATCTCCGGGCGATGGACATCTCGGCGGCCAGGTCCTTCTCTTCGAGTACGGTGACCTGGCGCCCGCGGTCGGCCAGGAACTCCGCCAGCTCCACACCCGCGATATCGCCGCCCACGATGACGACGCGCTTGCCGATGGGCAGCCATATGCGCGATATCTTGCGAATGTTGGGGATCGTAATCAAGTATGGCAGCAGCGGGGAGCTGATGCGCACCGCCATCTTCTGCCACCACGTAAGCATCCTGGCGCCCTCGCCCTTGAGGTTGCTGGCCAGCATCTTGCGGAAGTCCGAGCCGGTCAGTACGTTGGGCCGATTCTTGCCAGGTAGATCCGGCGATGTCAGGATGCCGCCATTGGCCACTATCACCGCGTCCGGTTTAATCTCGTCGATAAGCTGCGGCGTGACCTCTGTGCCGAGATGGACCTCGATGCCAAGCTTTTTTACCTGGCGGATGAGATAGTACAGAAATGCCTCGTTAAGCTCGGAGGCCATGGAGGCGAAGACCAGCGCGCCCCCCAGCCGCACGCCTTTGTCGTATATCGCAACTTTATGCCCACGACGTGCGGCGACGATGGCCGCCTCCATGCCGCCGGGCCCGCTGCCGATGACCAGCACCTTTTTCGGCTGCCCTGCTGGCTCGATGCGCAGCTCGGCCTCCTTGCCCGCCGCCGGGTTGACCGCGCAGAATACCGGCGCGTTCCAGAAGGCCTGCGTGGCGCAGTTGTAACACTGGATGCACGGTATTACATCGTCCTGCCTGCCCGCGGCGACCTTGTTGGGATATTCCGGGTCGGCGAGGATGGCGCGCGCCATGGCGATGAAATCCGCCTTGCCATCTCGAATCAGCCTGTCGCCCAGCTCCGCGTCGATGCGGCCCACCGCGATGACCGGTATCTTCACCGTCTTCTTTATCTCGGCGGCCAGGCCGACAAGGTGCGCCTCGGGCTGGCAGATCGGGGCGTGATAGAAGGAGCGGCGGAAGCCGCCGTAGCCGCTCACGTGCAGGGCGTCGACGCCGGCGGCCTCCAGCATCGGCGCAAGCTGCTTTGTGTCGTCTATAGTGATGCCGTCCTCGATCTCAAATTCTTGCCCGTCGATGCGGCACCACACCGGATAGTCGCGCCCGACCTTCTCTCTCACCGCCGCGATGATCTCCAGCAGGAATCGGGTCCGGTTCTTCACCTCGCCGCCGTACTCGTCGGTGCGCTTGTTGGTGTGCGGCGAGAGGAAGTTGGCTATCAGATATCCATGGGCCGCGTGTATCTCAACGCCGTCCAGCCCGGCCTTCTTGCAGCGTCCGGCGGCCTCGGCGTACTTGCGTGTGTAGTCTTTGATCTGTTCCTTGCTCAGGGCGAGGGTCGTATTGTGCGGCGGTTTCTTGGAGAACTGCTGCATGAGACGGGGTATCTCGGTGGAGGCCATGTCCTGTAATATCTCGCTGCCGCCGGCGGAGAGCTCGCTGGCGCTGACCATATCGATGCCCCGCCCGAAGTCCGACATGGCCACCTTGCCGGCGTGGTGCAGCTGGATGGCAATCTTGGCGCCGTTCGCGTGAATGGCGTCGGACAGTACTTTCAGGCCGGGAACGTACTTGTCGTCGGACAGGCCGAGCTGGTTCGTCAGCGCCAGTCCGTACGGATGGTCGATCGCGCCAACACCGACGATGAGCAGAGCTGCTCCGCCCCTGGCGCGCTCCGCGTAGAAGTCGATGGTGCGCTGGTCCACGGTGCCGTCCTCCGGCTCCAGGCTGGTGCCCATGCCCGCCATTATTATTCGGTTCTTCAGTTCCATCTTCCCGATAAAGCCCGGGGAGAATATATTTCTAATATGACCTCCCATTTGTCCACCTCCATTAATTAACGACTTCTTATGTCGCACGGTTATGGAACAGCCTATGTCGAGGGCTTGGGTTTTCTTACCGGCAAATTCACCTCGGCGGTCCATCCGCCGTCAACAGCTATGGCCGCTCCATGTATGTAAGATGACTCGTCGCCGGCGAGGAATAGGGCCGCTTGCGCGATCTCCTTTGGCTGTCCCGGACGTCCCGCTGCCAGGGCCTCCGTCTTCAGGAAAGGAATGTATCCCGATGCCATCGGCGTTTCAATGACGCCCGGGCAGATGCAGTTCACACGTATGTTCTTCTTACCGTACTCTATTGCCAGCACCTTCGTCAGCATGATGACCCCGGCCTTTGAGGTGCAGTAGGCCCCGCCCGTGATGCTGCCCCCCACGCCTTGCGCCGACGCGGTGTTTATGATGGCCCCGCCGCCCTGTTTCAGCATTATAGGTATGGCCAGCCTGGCGGCGCGGAAGACGCTCTTGAGATTTATGTCCATCACCTTGTCCCATTCCTCCTCGGATAGGTCGACAGTGAAGCCGCCTCTGGCGCCCTGTATGCCGGCGTTGTTGAACAGGACGTCCAGCCGCCCGAATTCCTTCATCGTCGCATCTATCATTCCCTCGATATCGGACAATTTGGAAACATCGGCTTTGACGTAGACGGCTGTGCCGCCCGCCTCCTCGATGAGTTTCGCTGTCTCTTTTCCTTTTCCCGCATCGTAATCGGCCACGACGACCCTGGCTCCCTCCTCGGCGAACAGCAAGGCTGACTCGCGGCCGATCCCGCTCGCCGCCCCCGTTATCAAAGCTACTTTACCTTCAAGTCTTCCCATGACGCGGCCTCCTGCTCTTAACTATTATGCCGTGTTCGTCACCATGCCCTTGGGGACGTTGCCTATAACCTCTCTCTTTGCCAGGGCTTCAATCTGTTCCTTGGTCAGTCCCAGCTCGCCGCTCAGCACCTCAATGTTGTGCTGGCCGAGAGTTGGCGCGCCGGACCTATACCCGCCGTAGCCGTATCCCGTCCTGCCGTTTTGCAGCCACGGGAATCTCGGGTACTGCCTCCTGGGGAACGCCGGGTGGGTCAGCACCTGGTGGAATTTGCGCGCTATAAGATTAGGCTCGGTTAACACGCCGGTCGAGTTCAGCAACTTGGCTGCGGGGATGCCCGCGTCCCTGAGCGCTTTCACTGCGTCATCCGCAGCCTGCCCCGCCGTCCATTCAGCTATAAAGCGGTCGAGGTCGTCCTGCCGCATCAGCCTGCCGGCTCGCGAATTTAAGCCGGCACCCTGAGTCCACGAGGGCGAACCTATTAATGATACGAATCGCCTCCACTCATCGTCATCCCTGATCGAAACAGCCGCATATTCGCCGTTCCTGCACCGATATACGCCCTGGGGCGCTATGCTCCCGTCCCTGTTGCCTTTCCGATCCATTGTCCGGCCTGATATGGAATATGCGATTGTCTGCTCGGCAGTGGCGCAGACCAGCGACTCGATTTGCGCCAGCTCGATCAACTGTCCTTCCCCGGTCAGTTCGCGGTGGTGCAGAGCGGCCTGCAGCGCGACCAGTGCGTGCATGCTGTTCATAATATCTACGTATCCGCCAAGGTTTGAGGGATGTTCCCCCGGCCATCCCGTGATCCAGGCTATGCCGCATGCCTGCTCGATGGGAAACGCGAACGCGGCGTAGTCGCGCCACGGCCCTTCCAGCCCGAAGCCCGGCATCCTCAAAAAGATGACATCAGGGTTCAGTTCTTTGATTCTCTTTGTGCCGAGTTTCAAGTTGTCCATAACGCGCGGTGTGTAGTTCTCGATTACTATATCCGCCTTTGCAATAAGCTCTTCGGCGAGTCTTCTGCCCTCGGCGTCGTCTATATTCAGGGTGATATCGCGTTTATTCAAATTGCATGTTTGCCAGGAACCGGCGTGCTCATACCAGTCCGGGCCCTCCTGCGGATATGCGGCGGCATACCGGTACGAGTCCGGACGCTGGATGGACTCGATCTTGAGCACATCCGCCCCGTACGCTCCCAGATAGGCGCCTACCGTTCCGCCCGCCAGATAGGTTCCGAAGTCGATAACTCTAAGCCCGCAGAAGGGATTTTTGTAGCCTCTGTTCCTGTACGATGGCTTCGATTGAGCGACGCGAAGTTTCTTTCCCTTCCAGGGTGATGCGGAATCCGCGTTATGCTTGCCGAGCTTGGGCGCGGGGCTGCGCAAAGATGCAGGGGTTGTCTCCAAACGGTATGGGAAGCTTGGCTGAATGAACTTGCCCCCGGGCTCGCTTATAAAGAAATTACGGGACTTCAGATGCTCCATCTCTAAAAGCTGCTTACCGTTGGCTATCGGCGCTACAGGTATGCGGGCCGCCTGTCCCATCTCTACGATCTCGTTCACGGTGTGCTCCGCGGCCCATGATTCCACTGCCTTGAAGAATCCGGGACTCGATTCGCCGCACCCTACTATGTCCATTCGCTTGTCGATGAACTCGTCCAGACCGGCCAGCCGGCAGAAGTCCTCAAAGTTCTGGGCGCTGAAGTTGTTGATGCCGACCCAGCCGTCCTTGCAGGGCGTGATCCCCGGCGGAAAGAAATGCCGTCCCTCCGGCATGTTCCAGCCCAGAGCTTTCAACTGCTCGACATGGAGCCATGGCGTCACGAGACAGGATAACAGGCACTCCTGCTTGGATATGTCCAGGCATACCGCCTCACCCGAGCGCACCGCGGCCTTGTATGCGGTGAGCGCGCCGCACGCGGCGAACATCCCCGTAACGAACTCGGAGATGCGCCCGCCCCCCGCTACAGGCTCCTGCCCTACTATGTAGTGGCCGCTTATCCACCCGGAGAGCGCCTGGACGATTAGATCCGTCGAGGGCCTGTCGGCATATTCTCCTTCCTGGCCGAAGTCCGAAATCCTTACCAGCGCGATTCCGGGATTGACGGAGCGCAGCCGTTCAGGGCTGAGGCCGCGCTTTTCCAGACCATTGAATCCGAGATCTTCGATTAAAAGGTTGGCGCCTTTTACTATCTTAAGCAGCGATTTGGCATCGGATTGGCTCTCTATATCAAGCGCGATGCTGCGCTTGTTGGCGTTAAGGTAGGAAAACAGGGCTCCTATTGTGGGGTCCGATGGGTCTTCGGGGAACGAGCCCTGCGACCTGAGAGGATCGCCTATGCCGCGCGGTTCTATCTTTATGACGTCCGCGCCAAGGTCGGCGATGAGCTTGCTGGTATATTGTCCGGATATGTTCCGACTGATTTCTACAACTCTGACATCGGCCAAAGCCTCTCTCATATTATTCTCCTTAACTCAAGTTACGGAATTCTGCCCCTCTCGCGATTTATTTCCGAGTAGCCATCGATTTCTGAAACCAGAAAGCGACCCACTGCTTCGCGATTTTATCGGAGTTTATATTATGGCCGGAAAACGAATATTCCAGGAGTATGCCGTCCATCATGCAGATGAGCAGTGTGGCCAGCAACCGTTGGTCTACCTCTCCGGACAGGCCCTTTTCTGCCAAGATGTCTTTCAGCAAAGGCTGGATTATGCCGTCTAGTTGTTTCCTGTTCTGAATGACATGATCTCTAACCGTCGGCTCCCCGGACAAAAGTGTTGCCTTGATGATATTCTTTTCCTTTAAACCCAGATCCAGGTAGTTCTTTATGACTTTGTAGAGCCGTCTGTTCAGGGTTTTCTCCTTTAATGCCTCCGTTAGAGCGGCGTTAATGTCGTTCAGGACTTCATCTAGCACGGCATTATAGATTTCCTCTTTGCTGGGGAAGTGGTAATAAAGGGCTGCCTTGGTTATATCCAGCTTCTCGGCAATATCACTCATGGAAACACCCAGATAGCTCGATTCCGAGAACAGGGCTCGTGCCGTGTCGATGATGTGCTTCCGGGTGTCTTTATGGCCGCTCTTCGGTTGCTTTGTTTTTTTGACCATCTTTCATCCTTCGAAGGCTCTTTTTCTATACCCCGATCAGAGAATCGCCCACGTGCTGTTCCTCCACCAGCTGCTGATATTCTTCATCCGATACCCCGAGTATCTTTTTGTATACGTATTCGTTATGCTGGCCCAGGCAGGGGGCCGGGAAGACCCGACCCGGCGTCTTGCTCATCTTCCATACCGGCCCGGCGTACTTATGTGTCCCGGCTTCCGGATGCTCCAGTTCCACAGCCCAGCCGCGCTCCTTGAGGTGCGGATCGTTCAGCACGTCCTGCGAGTTGAGCACGGCGCCGGCCGGGACGCCCTCTTTCTGCAGCAGGCGCATGACCTCATGCTTATCGTGCCGGCTAGTCCACTCCTCGATGAGCTTGTCCAGTTCGTCGTGGTTCTTCATACGGCTAAGCTGGTCGGCGAATTTCGCGTCGCCGGTCCATGCCGGGTTGCCCATGGCGCGGCACAGGCCGTTCCACTCTTCATTGTTATTTATAGTTATCGCAACCCAGTGATCCTCACCGGTAGTCTTTACCGAGCCGGGCTCAGGTCTGACACCTTTGCACATGTAGCATCCCTGAATCGCCCACAGGTCGCGGTTGCCGATGGCGTCGTGCAGACGCCCGTTCATGGCGTAGTCCATCGCGTAGTAGGCCAGATGGCTGATGAAGTTCTCGGAAAGGCCTATCTCCACCATGGTTCCCTCACCCGTTTTGCGGCGTCGGCGCAGGCCCAGCATCACGGCGAACAGGGCTGCCGCTCCCGCGCTGGCGTCCGCCAGAAAAGAGTGGCTCTGATGGAACATGTTCTCGTTGTCGTACCAGCGGAGCGCGCTGTGTCCCGCCGCAGACTCCAGCGTCATGCCGAAACCGGAGTAGTCGCGATAGGGCCCGGAGAACCCGTAGCCCGAAGAGCGAACGTATATCATACGGGGATTGACCTCGTGTATCTTCTCCCAGGTGATGCCCATCTTCTCCATAACGCCGGGGGCGTTGTTCTCTATAAACACATCGGATAGCGCAACTAGCTTGTAGAAGATTTCCAATCCCTTGGACCTGGTGATGTCCGCCGTCATGCTCAACCTGCTGCGGTACAGCGCATTGAACATGGCATACCGGTTCCAGGGCTTCTCTCCGGGGTCGAGGTCGGGATAGCCCTTGCCCAGCGTGCCGAGGAAGGGCAGGAACTCCTTGGCCGGCTTGGGCAGGCCGCCGTGGCGCACGATGCGCGGGGCGTATTGAAGAGACTCCATGCGTATCACCTCGGCGCCCATCTCCCCCAGCATAGCCCCGGTCCAGGGCAGGGCCCAGACTATGCCCATATCGATAACGCGTATACCTTCCAGCGGCAGTTTATTCGTGTTCATGTCTCTTTATTCCTCCTGCCATAGATTTAGACGACACCCATCTGCCTCAGACGCACCAGATCCTGTTTGCTGTAGCCGAGCCTGTCGCACAATATCTCAACGTTGTGCTCGCCCAGGCGCGGCGCAGGCGTTTTAATCGCCCACGGCATGTCATCATTGAGGAAAGGCCGGCCCGGGTATTTGAATTTTCCCGCCAGCGGACTATCGATATCGGTGAAAACCCCTCTCTCGTTGAAGTGCTTGTCGTTGTAAACATCCTCCATTGTATTCAGTGGGGCGATGTTAAGTCCCAGGGGCCCTGCTTTCTGCAGCAGCTCTGCTTTCGTGTAATCTGCCAGCCAGTTAATAAAAGTGCTGTCGAACTCATCCTTTCTCGATGAGTCGTAAACGTTGGGGAACTGTTCCAGCAGTTCCGGCATGTTCATCAGTTTGTTGCACAGCACCGGGAAGTCAGCCTGAAGAACCAGCGCGAATATCCAGCCGTCCTTGCACGGATAGTTGCCGAAAGGGATCATGCCGAAGCCCGTAATCTCCCGCGGCGGTATCTCGTGAACATACTGATAAATGAGATGGTGCGCCAGCTGGAAGTTGGCATTTGATTGCAGTACTTCCATCATGGAGAAATCTATCTGCTGACCGATGTTCTGCACCTCGGCAGTCCACAAGCCCGCCAGCGTAGCTCCGGCAGCGACGTAGCCGAGGTGGATTGGGATGACGCCGAAGGCGTACTTCACCGGCCCGCCTTCCGGATCGCCGGCGACGTACATCGGGCCGCCGAGTGCGAAAAGGACGATATCCGTGGCCTTGAAATCGCGATAGGGACCGGTCTGCCCGAAGGTCGATATCGAGGTCATAACCAGGTTGGGGTTGATCTTTTCGAGCTCTTTATAGCCCAGCCCGAAGCGTTCCATAGTGCCCGGCCTGAAGCTCTCAACCACGATCTGCGCATCCCTGGCCAGGTCTTTTGCGATCCTCCTGCCGATGTCCGACTTCAAATCAAGCGTTACGCTCTTCTTGTTCGTGTTAAGAAACAGGAAGAGCCCGCTCTTCTCGGGGTCGGGATCATCGTTGGGGAAGGGGCCGTATCTTCGCGTGCGGTCGCCGGTGCCGGGCCTCTCGATCTTTATCACCTCGGCTCCGTAGTCCGCCAGCATCTTGGTGCAGAACGGCCCTGCCAGATCCTGCGTAAAATCAAGGACTACAACGTCGGAAAGTACCTGCTCCTTCATATGCGCCTCCGATAGCGTTTTTCCCTTAAGCAACCGGGATATGATCGGGACTTTTGTCGCTTAAAATAAACTCAACTTACTTACCGTTCGGTAAGTATATTATATAAAAAAATAGAGATTTGTCAAGCATTTTAAGCGGAAGATTAGCTGAAGTATTCTTTTACAGGCCTGACGTGTCGGCAGATTTATGTATTAACCTATTCTCTTCCACCCGCGCCCGAGCAGCAGCCCGCCGTCTACGAAGAGGAGGGCGCCCGTGATGTAGTCGGCGGCGTCCGAGGCCATGAAGAGAACGGTCTTGGCGATGTCGTCCGGCGTGCCCAGCCGTCCAAGGGGTATGCGGCCTGTAATCGCATCCGGTTTCCATCCGCCCATGGCAGCCGAAAGGCCCGGCGTATCGGTCATGCCCGGGGCGATGGCGTTGACGTTTATCTTATGCTCGGCAAGCTCCTTGGCCAGCCCGCGCGTGAAGTTGATCACGGCGCCCTTGGAGGCATGGTAATGGACGCGTCCGGCGGTAAGGGGGAACTCGCCCTCGATGGAGGCTATGTTGACTATCTTCCCACCGTTTCCCTGCTTGACCATCTGTCTGGCCACTGCCTGACAGCAGAGGAACATGCCCTTGATGTTTATATTCTGCACCTGGTCCCATTGCTCCTCCGTCAGGTCGAAGAAGTTATAGTAGGGGAATATGGCGGCGTTATTTACCAGTATGTCTATCCTGCCGAATTTATCCAGGGCGCTCTGGACCAGCCTGTTGACGTCGGCGGCTTTACTTACGTCACCGATAACGGCCAGACCCTTTTGCCCGATCGTTTCGATATCCTTGACCACCTTATCAAGGTCGGACTGCGTGCGGCTCATGACAACCACATCGGCCCCGGCGTCCGCGAGCCATGTGGCGATGCCCACCCCAACGCCCTTGCCGCCTCCCGTGACTATGGCCACCTTACCGGTGAAGTCGAAGAGCTCCTGAATCCTGCTTTCCTTGCACATTGAAAGAACCTCCCGTGATTATAGTCCCTGTTCCTTGTATTCCTTAGACATCTTTACATAGATATCGACGCTTTGCTTTGTAATCGCTATGCGCTCGTCCGAGACCTCACCTTTTACCTTGGCCGGCACGCCGACGACGAAGGTGCGGTCGGGTATCTTCATGCTGGGGGGAACCAGGGCATGGGCTCCTACGACGCAGCCTTTGCCGATCTCGGCGTATTCGGATAACGTGGCGTGGTTGCCTATGAGCGTCGTGTTGCCGATGCTTGCGCAGTGGACGACCACGTTGTGCCCGATGTGCACGTTATCGCCTACGGTCATGGGGAAGCCGGTGTGCACCGTGCAGTTGTCCTCGATCTGAGTGTTCTCGCCGATGGTGATTTTCGCATGGTCGCCGCGTATAACGGTGCCGGGCCACACACTGGAGTTCTCACCGATCTCCACGTCCCCTACGATGTAAGCCTGCTCGCTTATGAAGGCGGATGCGGCTATCTTTGGCGTTTTCCCGTTGAATGGTTTTATCATCGAACCTCTTGACCGAGTTATAGAATATCGTAACAGGCCGACATATTCAAGTCGCGCTATCATTACTTGACAGAAATATGCCGATATGTTATTTTTTAACTCCCGTCACGTATAGCTGTCATGGACCGGTGTTGATTCTTAATGGAGGCAGTGTTATGAGTAATTGGAAGAAGGTCGTACTTTTACTCTCCATCATCTGGGCGGTTGTTATGGTCATAGTAATAGTAATCAAGTTCGTACCGGCATGAACTTCTGTAACGTCGTCTCAGTCCAAATTATTCAAGAATCTCTGTAGTTGATTCCTGTCTTTCCCTCCATGTCTTTCTTCGTGTTTTCTCATG
The DNA here is from genome assembly GCA_041649635.1 of Dehalococcoidia bacterium. NCBI lineage: Bacteria > Bacillati > Chloroflexota > Dehalococcoidia > Dehalococcoidia bacterium. The sequence goes on along the minus strand of JBAZMV010000001.1, from coordinate 739,094 downwards.
TTCGTTGACCGCTTGCCATCTCATAGTTTAATCTGTGTAATGTCATGTCCAAATCATATCTGCAAATCGATTCCGGTTTGGCTGGCGATATCCGTCTCATAATGACCGATGTCGACGGCACGATTACTGACCTGGCCGGGCGCATAGAATCCATCGCCGGGGAAGCGATAAGGGCTCTGCTGGCGCGCGGTATAACGGTCGGCTTTGTCTCGGGGCGCACGCTGCCCAGGCTGGAGGCTCCGGCCATAAATATCGGCATCAACGGCCCGATAATAGGGGAGAACGGCGGCATCGCCAAGATGCGCCCGGATGAAGTACTGCTCGATCTGGGCTATTCGCGCGAGCCTGCGTTGAGGGATTTAGAGCGTTTGAAGAAAGCCTTTCCCAAAGCGATCGAGTCGACGGAGGACGATGCTGACCGTCTGATCGATGTCGGATTCAAGGCACCGGGTCTGGATACTGTCGAGCTGAGGAAGAATATAAGGGAATCGGAGCTTCTCGACTCGGGCTATATGCTGCACCTGCTGCAGAAGGGCGTCAGCAAGGGTGGGACGCTGAAGAGAATACTGGGCCTGATCGACGGCGAACTGTCGCCTGAGCAGGTTCTAGTCGTTGGCGATTCGCTTACCGACATGACCCTGTTCCAGAATTTCCCCCACAGTGTTTATATCCGTAACAATAGGTTGTCTGCCGTCGATGGAAACTTAATGGAGGAAACCGCCGAATACGCAAGCGATCTGGAGTTCGGTCCGGGTTTCGCGCAGGTGGCGGAGCATATCTTGAGGTTGCGGGGGAGAGTCTGATTTCCAAACCCTCGGTTGTCGTCGGATAGGGGGTAGGGTTTGCCTTAACCGAATAGGAAGGGCGCAGCGAGCAGCGCCCCTACAATAAACCCTGTTGCTAAATCCCTTCCTCCTTGAACTCCATGGCCATTATGATATTCTTGAGCAATGCCAGGCGGATTATCTCATCCCTTTCCGGCGGCACCTTTCCCGTTATCTTAACCGGGACGCCGTAGGCAAACGAGTGTTCCGGAACCTTCATGCCCATGTTGACCATGGCGTTGGCGCCGACGACGCTGCCCTCCCCGATCTCGGAATAATCGAGAAGCGTGGCGTGGTTGCCTATGAGTACGTTGTCGCCTATCTTTGCACAGTGCACCACCACGTTGTGCCCGATGAGCACCTTCTCGCCGATGGACATGGGCACGTCGCCGTGTACGGTGCAGTTGTCCTCTATCTGTGTGTACTTTCCGATAGTTATTTTTGCGTGGTCGGCTCGAACCACCGTACCCGGCCATATCCCGGCCATCTCGCCTATCTCCACGTCGCCGATTATCTCGGCCGTCTCGGCTATGTAAGCGGTGGGATGAATCCTGGGTGTAACGCCTCTAAAGGATTTAATCATTGTCGTCCTTTCATTAACCCAGGTAAAAGGATAGCGGAACGGCCTTGCTGGCGCAATAGGATGGGATGAGCGCTAATTTCCAAACCCCCCTATAAGTCCCCCATACTTTGGGGGACTTTAAAAATCTGGGGGACACCCCCAGTTCCCCCGGCAGGAGAGTTCTCTCCTGCACTTCTTTTTATAGAAACCAAAAATTATATCGAGAGGGATCGAAGACTACTCCGCCATGTGCTCGACCACTATCTTAATGCCGATACCGATGAGCACGAGGCCGCCGACCAGGACCGCTTTCTTTCCCAGCACCCTGCTCAGCGCTCTGCCGAAGACCATCCCCACAGCAGTAATCATAAAACATACGATGCCGATGACGGCGCCGGCGTAGTAAATATTTACGTCGAAGAAGGCGAAGCTTACGCCTACAGCCAGTGCGTCGATGCTGGTGGCGATCGACAATATTAATAGCGGCCAGCCTTTTGTCGGGTCCTTAAGGCGCTCTTTGTCATCCTTATCGAAATATTCTTTAATCATCCGTATCCCGACTATGGCGAGGAGGCCGAAGGCGATCCAGTGATCATAGTCAGAGATGTACGACACCACCGTTCTGCCGAGAAGCCAGCCGAGGACGGGCATGAAGAACTGGAACAGGCCGAAGGCGGTTGCAAGGCGAAGTACGGCAAGTTTGGAATGATGTCTGCCGGCGGCGCCGAGGGCGGTGGCCACCGAGAAGGCGTCCATGCTCAGGGCCAGGGCTATAAGGAATATAGAGATAAAGCTCATATATCTGCTCGATGGCGGTTTACTTATGCGTCCGGGGTCTATTATAGCTTATTGGCTACCGACGATGCGAAAAGCGGGAACGAGGCTTCATTCCTGGCGCAGGATGGAGCCTGTGCTGACGCTTGTGTTACCCATAGCGGGGGTGCCGAAATACCTGAGGTCGGAGGCGCCGTTGAGCATGGCATCAAGCCTGCCGTCGAGTTTTATCATACACCGGCTCAGTCGATACATTTTGATACTGACATCGTGGGTCTGGAATCCGGAGAGGTCGGCAGTGCTGCCGTGGTTGATTGTTGCCGTGGTATTGCCGGCCGATCCGGAGAGCTTAATCACACTATTGTCGGATAACACTATATCGGCATCGCCGGCGGCATCGATAACGCCCGAGAGCGCACTGGTTCCTCTTACTTTGAGGAGAATATGTTTACATGTCCCGTTGAATTCGGCCTGGCTGGAGTCTGAAACTTCTATCATGGCGTCACCGGTCTTTAAATCACCGCTAAAAACGCTGGCACGAGACAGCGTTAGCTTGAACTCATCGGAGGAACTGAAACCGGCAACGCTGGTGCTGCTATTATCGTTAATCACCAGTTCATGCAGACTCGGCATGCCTATTTTTGCGCGAGCCCGGCTCAATTGAAAGAAGAATCCAACCAGGAACCAGTACCATGGGCGGCTGAAGGTGAGGGCTTCTCCCTTCTTGCGTATACTTACTGGAGACAACGGCCCCGTTTCCACGTCGATGCTGAATGAGTCCGATCTCACTATCTCGGCGTCTATGGCGGTTCTTACCTTGACGTGGGAATATCCGCTTAAATTGTTCCTTTTAGCCATATGTAATCCTTATATGCGATTTAAGCCTACTTCGGTCGGAATGTAAAGAGAATATTCGATCGGATTCCTAAATCAGGCGTCCGACCTCCGCTCCCTCCGCTACGGCCTCCAGTGCCAGCCGTGGTTCCTTGGCGTCGCCGATGACATAGACCTCGGGCACTTTGCCCTCGATGGCTTTGCTCAGCGTATCCACCGACTTGGTGCCGCAGGCGATAATAACGTGGTCGATTCCTTCGATCGTCTCCTCTTTGCCGTCGCGTGTGATGATTGCTCCGTCTTCGAGGATTTGCTTCACCGTCGCCGATGTCAGCCACTTGACGCCCTTTTCCCTCAGCCGCGGTATCAGCAGCATGCGGCTCATCTCAACCTCGTCCAGGGCGATATCGGTCAGCATCTCGATTATGGTCACGGCCGTTGCCGACCCCGCGGACCCGTCCCCCAGGTCGGCTATCAGGTCTGCTACCTCGCATCCCACCAGCCCGCCGCCGATGACGAGCACCTTGCCCTTGGGGCGCGGCGCGCCGCCTAGCACGGCGTGGGAGGAGATGACTTTGGGGCCGTCTATCCCGGGGATGGGGGGTGTGGCGCACTCGCCGCCCGTAGCTACTACTACAACGTCCGGCTTCTCGGCGGCGATGAGCTCAGGCGTCGCCTCCGTATTTAGCTCGACCTTCACCCCCAGCTTCTTCACCTGTGTCGAAAGGTAACTGATCCACATGGCCAGCTCCTGCCGCATCGGAGCCACGCAGGCGATGTTGAGCTGGCCGCCCAGCTTGGCCTGCTTCTCATACAGCGTCACTTTGTGACCGCGCAGGGCGGCGACGCGCGCCGCCTCCAGGCCGCCCGGCCCGCCGCCGGCCACGAGAACCCTTTTCGCTTTATCAGCGGGAACTATGGCCATCTCTACCTCGCGGCCTACGGTGGGATTTATCACGCAGGTCATGGACTTCAGCTTCATGATCTGCTGCACACAGCCTATAGAGCAGCTGGTGCACGGGGCGATATCTTCGAACCGGCCCTCTTTCGCCTTGTTGGGCAGCTCGGGATCGGCGATGAGGGCGCGGCCCATGACCACCATGTCGGCAAGGCCTCTGCTTACGATATCGTCGGCGAACTTCGGATCGTTGATGCGGGCCACGGTCAATACGGGCACGTCGACGACCTGCTTAACCGCCGCGGCCGCGTTCACGTTCAATCCGAAGGGCGTGCCCGTTGGCGGGATGATGCGGTAGAACTGCTCCGGCTGTATGCCGCCGGAAACGTGGAAGGCGTCAACTCCAGCCTCGACCAGACGCGGGGCGATGAGCTGTGTGTTGAGGATATCCCTGCCGCCCGGTGTATGCTCGTCCCCCGATATCCTCAATATCACGGGGAAGTCCTTCCCCACCTTCTTCTTGATGTCTTCCATGACCTCAAGAACGAACTTGAGACGGTTGTCGTTCGATCCGCCGTACTCGTCGGTGCGTTTGTTGCGCAGCGGAGAGAGGAACGAGCCGGCCAGCATGTAGGCGTGCGCCGCGTGCAGCTCTATGGCGTCGAAGCCGGCATCCCGTGCCCGGCGTGCCGCATCACCGTACTGCTGAATTAGCTTCTTGATCTCGTCGATGGTGAGCTCGCGTGCCATGTAGCCGCAGGTCTTACTGTAGTGCGCCGAGGGTGCCACGGGCTGGCCGCCGAACAACCAGCAGAAGGTGTCGGCGCCGGGGTGGCTCAGCTGCGGCACCAGCTTGGCGCCATGGGCGTGCACGCGGTCGATGAGCTTCTTGAAATTGGGGATAACGCTGTCGTCCCAGAAACCCATGCTGGCCAGCAGGTACTGCTGGTTCTTATCGACGACGAAGGTTTCCGTTATTATCATGCCCACCCCCCCTGCGGCGCGGGCCTCGAAGTAATCGATGAGCTTATCGCAGACCGTGCCGTCGTCGGCCGACCAGTTGGGTGTTATGGGGGCCATGGCGATGCGGTTCCTGACCTCCATCTTGCCGATCTTGATGGGACTGAATAGCTTCTTCAACGGGCTCATCGTTCCTCCTCTAAGTCGAAATGATTATCAGCGTGTGGGATGGGATGTGTAATAAGAAGTCGTGTTCAGGTTAGGTAACTATAATATCTGGAGAATATGATTGTCAATTAGTTACGGGATGCGTACACGTGATTTTTTAGCAAAATAAATAGGGGCTTTAAGCCCCTATTTAACGGGTTAGTTCGATTGCGAGGTCTGAGTTTTTTATTCGGTTTCTTCAGTCTCGTCAGCAGGCGGCTGGCCGAAACCAAAACCACCCATTCCGCGTCCCCGTTCCATGAACTGATTCTGCTCTCCGAGCGGGCCCAAGCCTTCGAGACAATCCGGTTTGCTGTCCCACCACCCCTGAATCTCAGCGGCCTCCTCCTCGGTGATCAGGCCGTTCTGCACGGCGTTCTGCAGGCGCTCCTGATGTCTTTCCTGCATCATCTCCTGAGTCGCCTGCCGGAATGCGTTCCCCAGGGTCTCTTCGTCGATGCCGAGTATCTCGGCAGCTCTGGTCATGATTTGCTGACCCGGCCTCTGCTCGTCAGTGATGACTGTTCCTGTCGGCGTCGCATCCGGGCTGTCCGCGGCCACCGCGGCCGGGATGCCCACCGCCAGCGCGGCGACGAGTGCCATTGAAAGCGGTCCGTATATAAGTAATTTCTTCATGGCCGTTGCCTCCTTTCCTATTTGAGTTCATGTTAGCATAGGGATGGTAAAACCACGGTAAAGAAAAAAGGGGCCCAAGCCCCTTCGATAATTATTGTCGATTGAATCTCAGCCCGTCTTGCTCCGTGGCAGTACGACGCGGAACGCGCTTCCCTCGCCCGGAGCGCTCTCAACCGACACCGTGCCGCCGTGCTCCTCAACGATCTTCTTAACTATAGCGAGGCCCAGCCCGCTGCCGCCCTGGGCGCGCGACCTTGACTTGTCGACGCGATAGAATCGTTCAAAGATGCGCTGCTGGTCTGTCTGGGAGATGCCGATTCCATTATCCTTGATTTCGATAATGACATGGCCGTCGTCCGAGCGGGTTGATATTTTGACCTCGCCGCCCGGATTACCGTATTTGACAGCATTGTCGATGAGATTGACGAATACCTGTTTCAGATGGAATGCGTCGCCGGAGACCGGGACGCTTTCATCGATCGACTCCAGTTCGAGTTTGATGTTCTTCTCGTCGAACCTGGTTTTGAATTCCTCCGCTATTTCATTCAGGAGAGGCGCCAGGTCGAGGGTTGACCAGTTTGTGTGTATCTGCTCGCTTTCGGACAGCAGAAGCAGCTTTTCGCTCAATGCGCTCATGCGCTCCAGGCTCATCTTCAGGATGTTCTTGAGCCGTTCGTAGTCCTTGATCGTCGCTTTATTGTCCATCTCGAGCACTTCGATGTTGGTCTGTGCGATGGCGATGGGCGTCCTCAGCTCGTGAGAGGCGTCCTGGACGAACTGCTTCTGCGATTCGAATGAGTTCTCCAGACGGCTTAACATCCCGTCGAAAGTATCGGCCAGCCGCTTTATCTCATCGTCAGGACCGGCGTAGTTTATGCGTTCCTTGAGGTTCGTGCTTGAGATGCGCTCGGCCAGCGATGAGACGCGGTCTACGGGCTTCAGCATCTTTCTGGAGAGGAGATATATGCTCGCACCGCCAAGGACGACGAGACAGGAAATACCGACTATCGAGTAGTTGCGCAGCAGGCCTAACTGGGATTCCCTGGCCATGAAGAATATCTCTCTGGGCGATTGTCCGCTGCCGGCGCCCCATTGCGGGAGGTTGGGTGGGGGTTCCACCGATGCCTGGCGCACTCCTATGTTCAAGCCGACGATGAGGAGGATGGTGAGCGATATCAGTATGGCCGAGTACCAGAAGGTCAGCCTGAAGTGTATCGATCTGGTAAAAGCGGGCATTCTCATAGCATATACCCCCTCCCCTTCACCGTAGTTATCATGTCCCCCGCGCCGGCCGCGCCGAGTTTCTTTCGAATATTGTTTATATGCACCTTAATAGTTTGCGTGAACTGATTGGCATCGTCGTTCCATACGTGCTCCAGCAGCTCTTCCTGGCTGACGATGCGCCCGGCGTTTTGCGCCAGGTACTCCAGTATGGAGAATTCTTTTGTGGTGAATTGAATCTCTCTGCCTTGGAAATGCACCCTGAGGTTGTTAGGATCCAGCACCAGCTCGCCCACGCGCAGGATGGTCGGCCTTGGCGTTCCCTCCCTGCGCAGTATGGCGCGCACCCGCGCCAGCAGCTCCGGGAAGTGGAACGGCTTGACCAGGTAGTCGTCGGCGCCCTGGTCAAGACCGAGCACGCGGTCATCGATGCTGGTGCGCGCGGTGAGCATCAGGATCCCGATCGATGACCCTGATGCCCGGACGCGGCGGCAGACTTCCACACCGTCGACTTTTGGAAGGTTCAGGTCGAGCACGATGAGATCGTAGGCGTTTACTTCCAGAATCGTCAGCGCCTCCTCGCCGTCGAGCGCGATGTCGGCGGCGTAGCCCTGCTTCTGCAGTCCCAGGGCTATGGCCTCGGCCAGGTCTTTCTCGTCTTCAACTACCAGTATCCTCATAAGTTCCTCGCCCCGATTATATCATCGCCAAAGTTAAGGATTTGTAAAGACCTTGTAATCATTATTTGATATTCAAAGGCTTTTAACAAGAAGGTATTGTTTTCTGGAATGAAGTGGAAAACGGAAGACTGATTTCGAATCTAAGAGAAGGATAGCGGAATGGGGAGGGGGACGCAAGGGGAAAAAGTAATCGGATGGTAGTTTGTAATTTGTTGTAGATAGTGGGGCCAAGTGCACATGAGGTGTGTATTGGAACTTATTCTGTATTTACGTCATTAGATCTCCAGAAGTAGTATGAAAGTTTCTCACGTAATTCTTTACGAATAGAATCTGAGAGCTGCAAACGTTTTGATTTTAAGATAGGGAGTTCTTCCTTTCCACTTTTTTCGCGTTGTTCTTTTGTTTTTATTAGATCACACTTTAATGTTTGGATGTTCCTAAAATCTATCATATAGTGTTTTATTTCTTGTCTCCGTAGCTCATAAGGACTAAAGAGTTCATTTGGGGCATATACAAAAATATTATACAGAGCATAATTACTTTCTCTTGATTCGATCTCAAGCTTATCATCGGTGGACATTTTCTCCCATTCATCAGGCGGGAAGGCGAGCTTAGGAGTGATCAAGCGATTTATTCTCGTAAAGTCTTCCGTGTAATACTTGTTTCTTAAGAAGTCGCTTCGCAGTTGGATTAGAGGCGTCAGGCTAATCATGTGGTCTTCAATTGAGCAACATGGAGTTAGGACAACGGAATAATTTGGCACCTCTATGTCAATGTGATATTTATGATAGATTTTTCGCTCAAAAGACAGGAATGGCTCTATAATTTTTGTTGAAGGTGAAACATATCCTTCTACTACGTCTCCAAGCCTTAAGAACTGATCTGTACTTTCTCGAGATTCGTAAAACATGTTTAACTTCACTACTCGCGATAGTACTTATCAACATCGATGCTTTGTCTAATATTTAACCTCTGTTTGTGTGATAAGAAGTCTTTATTGACTGTGACTTCAGTGATTTCTATAAACTCGTTACTAGGGCTTACTTTCACCTTTATTTCGTATTTCTCAAAGGGGAAGGAGATTATCTTATAATCTTGCTTAGAGCTTCCAGTAGCGTCTTGTGTAAAGCTGTCATAATCGAAGTTCTTGGTTTCAGTCTCCATATTATTGTTCCTTTGGTATACGCATATAGTCTATAACCGGTGATTTGATAGTTTTTCTCCATTCAGTATCTATAGTTTTGTGCAGTTTATCTGTTACCGTAAGGTATTGCTTCGGTTCTATCCCATGAGTGAAACCATCAAAGTCGAGAATTAAGATATCCTCTCCCTTTGGAGACTTTTGTACGGATTCTATATAGCGCACATAATGGTTCCCTCTTTTTACACAAGTTTTAAAATCCATTTCTAGGGCATCTGATAAATTAAATCTGCCCAAGGGGAAGACTGAGTTATACCATGATTTAAATACTTTCGTGTCTTTTGAAGGGATTGGACATTCATCGACATATCTTAGTCCTATTCTATTGATGGTGGGTAATGAGATTGTCTGAAGAAAATTGTCCATAACCAGTTTTATTATATCTCTGAACTTATTTCCTCCATCCAAATCGTAAGTTTTGTGATAGTTTGAGGAAATATCAAGCGAGCCGCTTTGTATATTAAGTTGATATTTATTGGGTGATTTGAATTGCCAAACCTTCTGTCCAAGAGGTTCTTTCTCGATTTGGCTTTCGACTTCAGCCGGCTTTACCCCTGGCCCAATATCTGCCCATGCAAATATTTTTCTGTGCGAGATAGAAGATTCTGGGAATTCCCTCATGATTTTCAACTGGAAATCGCCGATTTTGTCTTCTAAATAGAATAGGTTAGGGAATCTGATCTGGAAGACGACTTGTTTCACAGTCGAATTGGGGAATATCTCTTTTGGTGCCATGTTACGATACCCCTTTCGCTGCGTAGATATTTGATGCAACAATACTATACAATTCTTACGTCAATGTAAAGATTGGCGGAGAAGATTTTGCTTCGCCTTGCCCCTTTCCCTTCGTTTATGTTATTCTTCTCCAAGTATAAGGAGGCAAGATGAAAGGCCGCGTCTTTTCCGGTGCCAGGCCCACGGGCCGGCAGCACATCGGCAACTACCTCGGGGCTATACAGAACTACGTAGCGCTGCAGAAAGAATATGAATGCGTTTACTGCATCGTGGATATACATGCGCTGACCACGCTCAACGATCCGCAGCAACTCAGGCAGAACATCAAGGAGATGATGCTGGACTGGCTGGCGGCCGGGCTCGATCCCAAGAAGAGCATCATGTTCGTGCAGTCGCATGTGCCGGAGGTCATGGAGCTTTACACCCTCCTAGGCATGGTTACGCCGCTGGGCTGGCTCACCCGTGTCGCCACATTTAAAGAGAAGGCGCGGCAGCAGCCGGATAACATCAACTACGGACTCGTCGGCTATCCCGTCCTAATGACCGCCGACATCCTGCTTTATAAGGCCAACGTCGTTCCCGTCGGCGAAGACCAGTTGCCCCACCTCGAACTGGCCCGCGAGATCGTGCGGCGCTTCAATACCCTCTACAAACCCACCTTTCCCGAGCCCCAGGCCAAGATGACCACGGCCCCGCTCATCGTCGGGCTGGACGGCGTGAACAAGATGAGCAAGAGCCTGAATAACGATATCGAGCTGGCGGCTACGCCCAAGGATACGCTGAAGAAGATAAAGGGCGCTTATACCGACCCCGGCCGCAAGCGCAGGGAGGATCCCGGCAATCCAAAGATTTGCAACATCTGGAAGCTGCATCATTTCTTCAATCCCGGTGAAGTCGAGAATATCGCCGCCGAATGTGTGGTGGCCAAGCGTGGCTGCGTGGACTGCAAGGTGCAACTGGCCGAGTCGGTGAACGAGGCTTTGAAGCCGTTCCGCGAGAAACGCGAGCAGCTTGCCGCCGATATGGACTATGTGGTAAAGGTGTATAATGACGGCGCGGAACGGGCGCGGGCTATAGCCGTGGAGACGCTGCGAGAGGTTAAAGAGAGGATGGGTCTGCTGTAGGGTATGAAGAGCGAACTGCCGTTATCGAAGAGTCGCCAGAACGCGTTCGATGTCGCCAGACAGGCGGCCACGGACGCGGGAACCATTATCATGTCGCGCTTTGCCATGCGCAAGGAGATATCATTCAAGAGCGAGGGCAAGAACAATATCGTCACCGATGTCGACCTTCTTGCCGAGAAGACTATAAGGGAGCAGTTGCTCAAGGAATATCCCGATTTCGGCATCATCAGCGAAGAATCGAAAGAAATAAAAGGCAAGTCTGCATATAAATGGATAGTCGATCCGCTGGATGGGACGCGCAACTACGCCTACGGCATCCCGCACTTCTGCGTGTGCATCGCGCTGGCGCACGGCGAGGATGTGGTCATGGGCATGATATACGACCCGGTGCGGGACGAGCTGTTCCATGCCGAGAAGGGACAGGGGGCGTATCTGAACGGCGAGCCGATCTATGTCACCAAACGCACATCGCTGACGGAGGCGCTCATCTCCTGCGATATGGGGTACAACCCCGATAACAGCAGAAAGTATATCGATATCTACTCCAACCTATGGTCGAACGTGACCACTACGCGGCTCATGGGCTCGGCGGCGCTGGGCATCGCGTATACCGCCTGCGCCCGGCTGGACCTTTACTTCCACGTGAGCCTCTACCCGTGGGATATAGCCAGCGGCATCCTGCTGGTGCGCGAGGCGGGCGGCGTGGCCCGGACGCTCACCGGCGAACCGGCCGCCTACAACAAGAAGGACATCCTGGTATCAAACAGGAAGATAGCAGACGATTTCCTCCATACCGTTACCAAGAGGGGATAGTTAGGTCAACCCCCTTTATCCCCCAGTCATGGGGGATTTTTAAATAAAAATGGGGGACACCCCCAAACCCCCGTTCCTTCCGCGGAAGGGCACCACTTTTTCTTGGTTGTCATTACGAGGAGACATTCTATATATCACTACCATGGAATGGCGACGTGGCAATCTCGTAGTAAATATGGCAAGAGACGTTAAGATCGATTCGCTCCGCTCGCAATGACGTGGCGTCGCAGAATACCGGCGGATAGCGCTATTCTATTTCCGTCGCAAGAAATTCCAGCCGCTTGTAGGCCTCGCGGACGCGGTCCTTGAATGTGGGGCTGAACCACAGGTTGGGGCTCATGTAGATAACATGTTCTTTATTATCGAGGCGCAGGTTGCGCAGCAGCTCGACCAGGGAGGAATCGCCCACGCTGAAATCGGTGCCGGGCTCGGCGGCCTCCACCTCGCGGAACTTGTCGATAATAAGCTGGTTCAGCTCGGCGTTGCCCTTCTTGCTGGTGCGGGCCAGGATGGCCTGCTGCTCCGCGGCTCCCACGAGGAGGCTCAGCTTGTCCAAGTAATCCCTTACCGGTTGAAGGCTCTGAACCTTTGCTTCATGTTTCCAGACGACCTGCATCTTCTTGAGGCCGCGGTTGAAGAGGAGTTTTTCAATATAGTGAGTGGCGACGGCACCGGCGGCCGCGCCTCCAATCCCCACAAAGACATATCCGACTATATTTGTACCCAATACGCGCTCCCGCACCCACTATATCATGGGCGGTGCTTCTTGACAAAGCTCTCCATGCGCTCCAGCGCCTCTTCTATCTCCTCCATGGAGGTGGCATAGCAGCAGCGTACATGCCCCTCGCCGCACTTGCCGAAGGCCGAGCCCGGGATTACAATCACCTTCTTTTCCCGCAGCAGCTTCTCGGCGAACTCGTCGGAGGACATACCGGTCTTCTTGATCGATGGGAAGGCGTAGAACGCGCCGCGCGGCTCAAAGCAGCTAAGGCCGATCCGGTTCAGGCCTTTGACGATGACGCGGCGGCGCTTGTCGTAGTCCGCCAGCATCTCCTGCACCTGCGGCTCTCCGTTGCGCAGCGCCTCCAGGGCGGCGCGCTGGGCTATGACCGAGGCGCAGAGCATGGTGTACTGGTGTATCTTCATCATCGATTCGATCATGTCGGCGTTGGCCGCGGCCCAGCCGATGCGCCAGCCCGTCATGGCGTAGGACTTTGAGAACCCGCCCAGCAGTATCGACCTGTCGCGCATATTGGGCAGCGGAACAATCGAAGCATGCTCGACTCCGTAGGTCAGCCTCTCGTAGACCTCGTCCGATATAACCGTGAGGTCGTTCTTTATCGCAAGTTTGGCTATCTTGGATAGCTCATCGCGCTCCATGATGGCGCCGGTAGGATTGTTGGGATATCCCAGCAGGATCGCCTTGGTCTTTCTCGTGATACGCTTCTCTATCTCGCTGGCGCGCATCTCAAAATTCTTGTCGGCGCTGGACGGTATCGGCACGTCGACGCCGCCCGCGAGCACGGTGCAGGCCTTGTAGGACACGTAGGTCGGCTCCGGGATGATTATCTCATCGCCCGGGTTGGTGATGGCGCGTATGGAGAGGTCCAGTCCCTCGCTCACGCCCACGGTGACCAGTATCTCGGTCTTCGGGTCGTACGTCAGCCCGTAGCGGTTCTCGATATAGCGGGCGATCTCCTCTCTCAGCTCGAGGAGCCCGTAGTTCGACGTATAGGCCGTGTCGCCCTTCTCCAGCGCCCAGATGCCGGCCTCGCAGATATGCCATGGGGTCACAAAATCCGGCTCGCCCACGCCGAGCGATATCACATCGTCCATGCCGGCGATGATGTCGAAATATTTTCTTATACCGGAGGGCGAAAGCGCCCTTACTTTTTTAGAGATTGGATCACGTTTTACCATTAAAGTCTCGCATTTATATGTATTTCAGGCTACAGCATGAATGGCTCGCGCTTCTTGCGGCGCTCATCGCCTGATAGAATCTCGCCGTCTTCCTTGTAGCGCTTGAGGAGGAAGTGCGTAACCGTGCCCTGCACTCCCTCGATGGTAGCCAGCTTGTTGGAGGTGAAGGCTGCCACCTCCTGCATGCTCTTGCCCGTTACCATCACCAGAAGCTCGTACGTGCCGGAGAGCAGATACACCGTGCGCGCCTCGGGGAAGCGGTAGATGCGCTCGGCGATGGCGTCGAAGCCGACGTCGCGCTGGGGGGTTACCTTGACCTCTACCAGCGCCTGCACCTGTTCATCGCCCAGCTTGTCCCAGTTGACGACCGCCTTGTATTTGAGGATAGTGCGGCCGGTCTCGGCCTGCTTGATGGCCTTTTTCACCGCAGCGACGGGTATGCCGGTCATAGTCGCGATTTGCTCCGGCGTCTTGCGAGCATCGTCTTCTAGAATCTTGAATATTTCGTTGGTTCCGGCGGCCTTTTTCATGGCGTCCTCCCTATCAGAGCGAATGACATATTTTACTTAATATGGTGTGGTTTAGTCTATACCTTTGGATAGGTTGAACGTAAGTCGGGAGCGTCGAAGATGGTTAATTCAACCCCCTTTATCCCCCAGTCTTGGGGGAAATTTGAAGAAATAGGGGACACCCCTAATACCCCGGCAGGAGAGAAATCTCCTGCACCTCTTTCTATTGGGGCGATGCGATATTGCGAGTTACTTTCGTGCCAGGACGGCGAAGGTGGTGAAGTAGCGGCCGCGGTAGTTGCAGCGCTGCGGGTCGTTGACGATGATATCGGGGTCGTAGTCGTGGCCGTTGACGAAGGTCAGGCCGCCTTTCTCAATCGTGTCGACGAATATCTTTCCGATGTCGCACACACTGTAGGCCGCGCCGATGCCGTTGTACATGAAGCTCAACTCCCAGCTATCCGTCTTCTGGCGCTCCGGGTCGTAAGCGTCCGAGGTGATGTAAAGATAGCCGCCGGGTTTGATGATGCGGCACATCTCTGAAAGTGTTCGCAGCGTGGCCTCGATGAAGTCGTCGTGCGGTATGGGTTTCCACTTCTGGTCTGTATCCAGATGTTCTATCGTCGACGTACAGGTCACCAGGTCGAAAGAATTACTTTTATACGGCATATGCGTCATGGAGCCGAAGTGCACGGCCACGTCGCTGCGGAAGCACTTGTCGCGAAAGCCCTCCTTGTTGGGGGCGAACGGCTGGGGATAGTCGATGGTGACGACGTCGGCGCCCAGGCTCTTGAGGTACAGGCAGAAGGTGCTTTCACCGGGGCCGGCATCGAGAACGCGCAGTCCTTTAAAATCCTCGATCGACGTTAGCAGCTTGCCGTATTCCCAGACCTTGAGCCCGTCGATACCGGTTTCCGAGAGACGCGTATCAAGGTTAGAATCGAATTTCTTCAAATCCTGTGTACGCGATGATAAGTAATCTATCTCCCGCTTATCGATGAAGGTGTTCACTGATTTACGCACAGCCGCCATAAGTCTTCTACGGTATCATAGCAGATGTGGATGCGCTTTTCACTCTCCGCCGCATCCGTCCTTGTGGCTCTCACGATAAAATGCTTCTGACCCGGCTCGAGCCACTCACGCTCGATTTTGGTGATATCGTATTTCTCGCTGTTCAATATGAATGATGTCGGCCTGTCGGCGTAGCTGCGGCCGGAATGGCAGGTTACGTGGATGGGGTGGGAGAAATCATTCAAGGTTTCAACCCCCTTAATCCCCCAGTCATGAGGGATTTTTAAATAAAAATAGGGGACACTCCTAACACCCCGTCCCCGATTCATCGGGGTACCTTTCTTCTCTCGGACTGTCATTGCGAGAAGTCCTTCTATATATATCGCTATCATAGAAGGACGACGTGGCAATCTCATCGTTCGTATGGTTTGAGGTGTAGTTGCGGTTCGCGAACCGCAACTACCGATTTGCGTTCAATGCGAGCACGCTACTAACTTACCAATCGCGCGAGCTGTTGATTGCAGATATGGCACTTGCGCATTTGAGGGACTGCCTCATCACGGATTATATCAGACGGTCGTCTGAAACGGGCCGGTCGCCGAGTAAGTTATATTAGGCATCCAGCGAGATTTGCATCTGCTGTATATCCAGATAGTAGCTTGACTCATGCTCTGCAGGCGCTGTCTCTTCTTTAGTCTCTTCCGTTATCACAAATACTGCCGCCACCACCGTTAGGATAAGGTACAGAGCTACTACCGTATAAATAATAATGCGGGCTTTCATCAGGCCATTTCCTCCCGATATAATCTATCATATTTCGGGACAAGATGTACATCCTCTGAAGTTGTCGGGAGAGTGAGATATCGATCAAATGCTTAAGATAATAAATGGTCGGATTCAAGCTTAATGCGAGCACGCCGTGCCGCAAGTGCACGTTCAACACCAATGCCCTATACAGACTTCTCCCTCGGGATCAGTGCCTACCCTCCAGTCGCATGAACCGTCGATGAGGGGCATTTCGCTCATGTATTGCGGCACCAGTTCATCCCAGACTATATCGCCCGGCAGGCCGTCGGCCGTGGGCCATAAGCTATGGTCTTCGTAGTATGCATCCAAAGCTATCTGTATCTCGTTTTTATCATGCTCACAGTTTGATGCATATGCTGTCGTCGGCGTAGGCGATTGTGATGCGGTTGCGGTGGGTGTTGGAGTTGAAGTAGGGGCTGGCGTGGGCGTTGGTGTTTGGGTTGGAGCGATAGTTTCTGTGATTGTTGCTGTCGACGTTGGTATCTTAGCAGAACTTGAGTTGCCAGGACCGAAAAACGCGAGCATTATTCCCATAGCTGCCAGATATATGATTATTAATATAAAAAGAATTATATAGCGGCCTCTCATCAGGCTGTTCCTTTCTAATTTAGTCGATCAAGTCCTTCGACTTATTTCTTGGTCTTTTACGGCCACCAAACAGGATCGGTATCAATATAAGGATTAAAAGTAAGAGGCACCTGGTTGCTGCCATCAGGATTCATGATATAGAGGTCGCTGATACCGTTGGGATCTAATATATAAAGTATCTTGGATCCGTCCGGTGACCAGAGTGGCGACATTTCAATTTCTACGCTGTTCGTAATCCAGCGCAAGTTATCGCCGTCAGCGTCAATTAGATATAAGTCGTAATTAGTTTCTCTGTATGAGGCAAAAACGATTTTACTGCCATCCGGTGACCATGCCGGGGTTTTATCCGCGCCGATTGTCTGGGTGATACGAGTCTGGTCGGTGCCGTCAGGGTTCATAACATAAATATCTCCGTTTCCGCTGCGCTCGGATATGAAGGCGATTTTGCTGCCGTCCGGCGACCAGATAGGGTTTTCATCGATTCCGGAGATGAAGGTCAATCGAGTCTGGTCACTGCCATCGGCATTCATAACATAGATTTCACAGTCCCCGTCGCGGGTGGACGTAAAGGCGATCTTGCTGCCGTCCGGAGACCAGGCCGGCTCTTCGTCCACATCGAGCCCGCCGCCGGTGTTGAAAGTCAGGCGAGTCTGGTTTCTGCCGTCAACGTCCATGACATAGATTTCGCCACTTCCGTCACGGGACGAGCAGAACAGGATCTTGCCGCCATCGGGTGAGAAAACCGGGAATCGGTCCCATCCCAGGGTGTTGGTGAGGCGTATCTGGTTCCAGCCATCGGAATCCATTATATAAATCTCCTCATCATTGTCGCGGGTGGAAACGAAAACTATCTTCTCTCCGTCCGGCGACCAAGCGGGATATCTATTGGCTCCATTATCGCGGGTGAGGCGTATCTGATTCGAACCATCGGGCTCCATGACATATATCTCATACGCATCATCTCTGTTGGTGGAGAACATTATTCTGCTATCCGAGAGCGAAAGCGTCGGGGTAGCCGCGGTCGTTTTTGTCGGCGTTGATGTCGGCGTTGGTTCGCTTGTTCCGCCTGAGCAGGCCATACTTGTTAACAGCAATGTTCCAGATACTAGAAAGAAGAACGTCTTGCACAGCTTCATATGTCGCCTCCTTATGATATCTTGGAAGGGCCTTTTTTATATCTTACAATTTTGGCCTTTGCTTATGACAGTCCGTGGCCTGCTCGTAGGCGTAGGCCACGCGGAGCAGCGTCTCCTCGGAGAACGGCTTTCCGAGAACCTGCATACCGATTGGCAGTCCTCCGCAGAATCCGGCCGGCACCGATATCCCGGGGATGCCGGCGATATTCACCGGCAGAGTGCAGATATCGCTGAGGTACATCTTGAGCGGGTCTCCGGTCTTCTCGCCGATCTTGAACGGCACTGTCGGCGATGTCGGGGTGATAAGCGCGTCGTATCTCTGGAAAACCTCGTCGAACTCCCTGCGTATCAGGGTGCGCACTTTCTGCGCCTTCACATAGTACGCATCGTAGTAGCCGGCCGACAGGGCGTACGTGCCCAGTATGATGCGGCGTTTGACCTCGGGTCCGAAACCGCGACCTCGCGTCTTCTCCATGGCGTCCCACATGTTGTCGCCCTCGCTCGAGTAGCCGTATTTAACACCGTCGTAGCGGGCCAGGTTGGCCATGGCCTCGGAGGGGGCAATAATGTAGTAAACGGGCAGGGCGTATTTCGTGCCGGGCAGAGATACCTCGCGGTCGACCGAAGCTCCGAGTTGCTCCAGCGTCGATATAGCGGTATCGATCGCCGCGCGCACTCCGGCTTCCATTCCCTCAACGAAATATTCCTTTGGCACGCCCAGTTTCATGCCCTTCAGATCGGGGATCAGCGATGCGGTGTAATCGGGTACCGGTTGATTAACGGAGGTCGAGTCTCTGGGGTCGTGACCGGCGATGGCGTTCAATACGAGGGCGCAATCGGTTACGTCTTTGGTCATCGGTCCGATCTGATCCAGCGAGCTGGCAAATGCCACCAGGCCGAACCTTGAGACGCGTCCGTAAGTCGGCTTCATACCGACGACGCCGCAGAAGCTGGCGGGCTGCCTGATGCTGCCGCCCGTATCCGAGCCCAGGGAATATATCGCTTCGCCAGCAGAGACGGATGCCGCAGGGCCTCCGCTGGAGCCGCCCGGCACGCGTTCCAGGTCCCACGGGTTGCGCGTCGGGAAGAAAGCGGAGTGCTCGTTCGACGAGCCCATGGCGAACTCGTCCATGTTGCCCTTGCCTACCATGACCATGCCCGCCTCATTCAGCCTCTCGACGACGGTCGCGTTGTACGGCGGGACGAAATTCTCCAGCATGCGCGATGAACAAGTCGTCCGTATCCCCGCGGTGCACATGTTGTCTTTTATAAGCGCGGGTATGCCGGTCAGCGGAGAGACGTCGCCTTGTTTAATGCGTGCGTCGGCCTCTTCCGCCTGGCGTAATGCTGATTCTCCTGTCACGGTTACAAAGGAATGGACCTTGTCTTCGACTTGAGAGATTCGTTCCATCACCGCTTTGGTTATCTCGACGGACGAAACCTCCTTTTTGACGAGGAGCTTATGAACCTGTCCAATGGTCAGGTCGTGTAGTTTGCGGTTATTCATTGCTATTCCAGCACCGCCCTTACCCTGAACTGGCCGTCCTCCTGCCGCGGCGCGTTTGCCAGTATGTCGCTCTGAGAATACGACGGAGCGTTTTCGTCTTCGCGTGTTACGTTCGAAAGCGGGATCGGATAGGCGGTGGGCGGCACGTCCGTCGTGTCAACCTTCTGGAGTAGCTCAAAGTTATCAAGTACGTTCGAAAGCTGGCCGAGGAATCTCTCTACCTCGTCGTCGCTCAGGTTCATGCGGCACAACGCGGAGATATGCAGTACGTCTTTCCGGCTCAATTTCATAGTAGCGCCTCTCGAAGCATTGGTGTGGCTGGATTATAGCATCTAATCGGCGGCAGGAGCAAGGTTAAGAATTCGTTGCCGCATCGCCGAGAATTGCCAGATATCACGTGAAAGGGGTATAATATTTGTCTGGTTGTCCAAAAAAACAGGCTAGAATTACCTAAGGAGATAATCGATGCATCAGTACACTCCGGATAACATTCGCAATGTGGTGCTGCTTTCCCATTCCGGCGCCGGAAAGACCTCGCTTTCCGAGGCGATGCTTTATAATGCCGGAGCGATCACCCGCCTGGGCAAGGTCGAGCAGGGGAACACTACCTCGGACTACGATCCGGATGAGGTGAAGCGCAAGATAAGCCTGTATCTGTCTCTTCTTCCCTGTGAGTGGCAGGGGATGAAAATCAATTTGATGGATGCTCCCGGATATCCCGACTTCGTCGGCGAGGTTAAAGCCGGAATACGGGTAGCGGATGCCGCCATCTTCATCGTTTGCGCGGCCTCGGGGGTTGAGGTCGGCACCGAGCTGAACTGGAGCTATGCCGACGAGAAGAATCTTCCGCGCATGATATTTGTTAACAAGATTAATCGCGAGAATGCCGATTTCTTCAGGGTGGTGGAGATGATCAGGGAGAAGTTCGGCAACCAGTGCCTGCCGCTGACGATATCCATAGGGGCGCAGGACAAGTTCGAAGGCATTGTCGATCTCATTGCCATGAAGTCCTATCGAAAGGACAAAGAAGGCGATGTGCCGGAAGCCCTTAAGGACAAGGCGGCTGAGTGGAGGGAAAAGCTTGTGGAATCGGTGGCGGAGACGGATGACGAACTGATATCTAAATACCTTGAAGGAACCGCTCTGACAGAAGACGAGATTCGCAAAGGGCTCAGGTCTGCAGTTATTCAGAGGAAGATAGTTCCCATTCTCGTCGGTTCCGCCACTGAGAATGCGGCGATAAACACCGTTCTCGATACCGCCTGCAAATACCTGCCTTCGCCAAAGGATATAGGCAATGTTACGGCTCAGAACGTCCAGTCTAAGCAGGATGAGACGATCTCCGCCGATCCGTCCGGCCCGCTTGCGGCGCTGGTGTTCAAGACGAGCGCCGATCCTTACGTTGGCAAGCTCACCTATTTCAGGATTTATTCCGGAACAATGCAGAGCGATTCTCAGGTTTGGAACGCTAGTAAGCAGACGCAGGAGCGCGTCGGTCAGCTTTATATGTTGAGGGGGAAGACGCAGGATCCGGTGGCTAATCTGGTGGCCGGCGATATAGGGGCGGTGGCCAAGCTTTCGGCGGCTACTACAGGGGACACGCTGTCCGCTAAAGAGCGTCCCCTTACGCTTCCCGGCATCGAGTTCCCCAACCCGTGCATGAGCGCGGCGGTTCTGCCCAAGACCAAAGCCGACCTCGATAAGCTCGGGTCTTCGCTGGCAAGAATTGCCGAAGAGGACCCGTCGCTTCATGTTTACAGAGACGCGGATACTGCAGAGACGGTCATGTCCGGCATGGGCGAGGCCCATCTCGATGTGGTGGCGGAAAAGATGCAGCGCAAGTTCGGGGTCGGGATTCTGGTGCAAGTTCCCAAAATTGCATATAAAGAGACTATCACCAGATCCTCGCATTCGGAATATAAGCATAAGAAGCAGACGGGAGGGCACGGCCAGTATGGCCACGTCGTGTTCGAGCTGCAGCCTTTGCCGCGCGGCAGCGGTGTTCAATTCGAAAATAAGACTGTAGGCGGGACGGTCCCCAAGAACTTCATCCCTGCTGTGGAGAAAGGGCTTAATGAAGCGGTCCCTGAGGGCATACAGGCGCGTTATCCGATAGTGGACGTTAGGGTCACCCTGACCGATGGATCCTATCACGCTGTAGATTCCTCCGAAATGGCTTTTAAGATCGCCGCAAATATGGCGCTGAAGAAGGGCCTTGCCGATGGCAGTCCGGTTCTTTTGGAGCCGATCGTAAAGATGAAGGTCACCGTTCCTGATAACTTCACCGGTGATATCATGAGCGATTTGAACGGCAAGCGGGGCAGGGTGTCCGGCATGAATCCCCAGGGGGGATGGAACACGATCGAGGCCACTGCGCCACTATCGGAAGTGCAGCGCTATGCCATAGACCTGCGCGCTATCACGCAGGGGCGCGGCGTTTTTGAGATAGAGTTCAGTCATTATGAGGAAGTGCCTTCCCATGTGACGCAGAAGATTATTGAGGCACGGGAAGAGGAAAAGGCGGCGAAAGCAGCTGAGAAGTAGAACTTCCGCCAGTATTCGGTTGTTTAAGGTAAATAAAAACACCGCCTGATATAAACCAGGCGGTGTTTTTTGTTTCGTGTTTTAAGGGTGACTTACCCTACCAGCTCTTTAACCTTTTGTGTGAAAGCGGGCAGTATCTTGTTGCAGTCCCCGACGACACCGAAGCGAGCCTCTTTAAAGACATTGGCCTCGGGGTCTTTGTTGATAGCAATGATGTTCTTGGAGCCGCTGCATCCCGCCATGTGCTGGCTGGAGCCCGAGATTGCTACCGCAATGTAAAGGGTCGGGCTTACGATCTTGCCGGTGAGACCGATCTGGATCGACGGCGACACCCAGCCGTTGTCGCATGGAGGCCTGCTGGCGCCTACCGCCGCCTTGAGGGTGGCCGCCAGAGGTTCGAGCAGCTTAAACCCATCAGCACTTGCAAGGCCGCGTCCGCCGCTGATGATCACATCGGCATCTTCCAGTTTAATGCCGGCGACCTGCTCCTTCTTGGTGTCTGTAAGCTTCATCTTGAGCGTGGAAGCGTCCAGTCCCGCCGCTATGTTCACTACCTCGCCGGCTCGTGAATCGTCCTTATCCTTGGGGTCCATGACCTTAGCTCTGACGGCGGCCATCTGCGGTTTCGCCTTGTCGCAGACATATACGCCGCGAGCATTTCCTCCGAATACGGGGCGCGTCATGAGCAACAGCTTTGAGCCGGAATCGATCTCAAGCTTTACGCAGTCCATGGAGACCGCCGTGCCCAGCCTGAACGCGAGCCGCGGCGCAAGGTCGCGTACTATGGGGGTCATTGCCATAAGCATGATGTTCGGAGCGACCTCTTTCACTACTTTTTCCATAGCGCTTACATATGCGTCGTTGGTATAGCTCTGTAACGCCGCGTCTTCAACTACAAACACCTTATCGGCGCCGTAAGCGATGCCTTCCTTGGCGCAGGCACCTACGCCGCTTCCCACAAGAACGAGCATGAGCGGCTCACCGAGCGTGTCGGCCAGGCCGCGCCCGCCGCCGAGAAGCTCTAAGGTGCTTGCGGCCAGTTTGCCTTCAATTACTTCGCCGAAAATCAATACGCCTTTATTGTCAGCCATTAGCATTTCCTCCCTTAGATTAACCTAGCTTCTCTTAGTTTCAGTGCCAGGGCCACGCCGGCTTCCTCCGGTTTATCCGCCGAGATAATCTCGCACTTGCCTTCCTTAACCGGCTGGAAAAGCTTCTGCAACGTTGCCTTGGCTCCGGCCGCGCCGCATTTAGCAGCGTCTGCACCGATGTCGGCGGCCTTCCATGTGATGGGCTGTTTCTTGGCCGCGGCCATGATTCCCTTCAGTTTTGGATATCTTGGCTCGCCCAGCTCGTTGGAAACCGAGATCATCATCGGTGCCGTACACTCTACAACCTCGTAACCATCAGTGATGACACGCTCAACGGTTACCTTGCCGTCTTTGATGTCGACTTTCTTGGCGGGCGTTATGCTCGGTATCCCGAGGATCTCGGCTATTCCCGCGCCTACCTGTCCGGCATCCCAGTCAGCCGCCTG
Source organism: Dehalococcoidia bacterium (assembly GCA_041649635.1). NCBI lineage: Bacteria > Bacillati > Chloroflexota > Dehalococcoidia > Dehalococcoidia bacterium. Next base: position 716,066 of record JBAZMV010000001.1, on the reverse strand, counting down.
TCGTCCGCAAAAAATAAGGTCGAATTCACCGACCTTCTTGATTGCCATTGCCAGCGCATATGCTGTGGAGTGGCTGTCTCCGCCGTCGAATGCCGGGTCCTGGAGAAGGACCAGTTCATCGGCACCCATGGATAGCGGTTTCTTTATGACATCCATGACAAAATTCTTGCCCAGGCTTATTACGGTGATCTTGCCACCCTGGGCATCTTTGATCCGGAGTGCTGCTTCAACTGCCTGTTCATCGAAGGGACTCACTACCTGAGAGACACCTTGCGCAGGCACCATTGTTTTCGCCGCTTCATCGATCTTGAAGCTGGTTGGAGGAGCCTCAGGATCTGCTATTTGCTTCACGCAAACGATCATATTGGGCATGGTTATCCCCCTTTCTCAGTCTTGTTTTGCGCAAGTTTAAATTTATCATGTGGCGGGATGGCATGTCAAGCTGGACTGAAACTTTTATGGATTAAAATTATTGGTGCTTGACAATGAGCGGTAAAACATGATACTTTTAGACAAAATCAGGGAAAAATTTGATAGTATAGTATACTGTAGTAATATAGTATTACATATTTAGTAATGTTTGAGGGAGATTATATGAGCAATAGTAATTTAATGACAACAAAAGAGGCGGCGGAGTACTTAAAACTCAACTATATGACCGTATACAAACTGGCACAGCGGGGAAGGATCCCAGCATCGAAGATTGGCGGGAACTGGAGGTTCCGCAAGGACTTGCTGGATGATTGGCTGGCGAAGCAGGCCAAGGTTGTTGAGGGCAATGTTCTTGTAGTAGATGACGACCCCGGCATTTTAGAAATGCTGAGTGAAGTTATTTCCCGAAAGGGATTCAGGGTCGTTGCCGTATCGAGTGGCGAGCAGGCGCTTCAGGAAGTTGATAAACAGCACTTCGATCTTATTTTCCTCGATCTTGTTCTGCCCGGCATGAGTGGAGTGGAGACCCTGTCTGCGATCAAAGAAAAAGATAAAAAAGCCGTGGTGGTTATAGTGACCGGTTACGGTGACGATCCGATGGCATTGAATGCGATGTCATTAGGTCCTCTGTTCCTCGTACGCAAGCCGTTCCGCGTCGGCGACATTGTTGAAGTGCTGAATGCTGTAATTAAGGTCAGGTAATAAAAATTTCAGCAAATTAATGACATACAGTGTGATATAGAAATTATTACGCTTACTTTAGTAGATAGGCCATCCACGTGTGAGGGGGTGGCCTTTTGATTTTACTTCCAAGCGATGTCCTTAAGGGAATTGACACATAACCGGTTCAGGTAGTAAATTTTAGTCTCATTCAATTATCGTTTAATAGAGACCCCTGTTGAGAGGTGTGATATGAGGGATTCAGAAAAGAGCAAGGAACAGTTGATTCGAGAGTTGGAGAAGCTCAGGGCACGAGTTGCTCAGCTTGAGAAGGGCTCGATAGGAGAGCGAGAAGAGAAGGAATCTAGGGTTGGCTTTGAAGAAAGATTAAGGGTTGAGCATAAGCAAATTGAAGAAGAGTTAAAGAAAAAAAGCGATGAACTGCAATTAATATTGGATGCCGTGCCGGCTCTCATTTACTTTAAAGATAATGATGGCAAAATTTTAAATATGAATAAGGCTACGGCCAGCCTCGCCACCGTTCCTAAGGAGAAACTGCTGAAGAAAACCGTATTCCAGCTAATGCCTGATACTGCGGACAAATATCACAGGGATGACATGGAAGTAATCACGTCGGGCAAGGCGAAGATGAATATCGAAGAGCAGGTGGAGCTCCTCGACAAGAAGATATGGCTTAAGACGGATAAATTGCCGATGAAAGATGAGGACGGTAATATAATCGGCCTTATCGGATTCTCGGTGGATATAACAGAGCGTAAGATGGCGGAAGATGCGTTGCGTCAGTCGGAGGAGAAGCTTCGCGTGATGTTCGATTCTATGACGGACGGCGTGGTGGTGACCGACTTGAACACAATCGTTGTAGATGTGAACAAGGAGGCGCTCAATCTATTTGGATATAGGAAGGATGAGGTTATAGGTCATAACGGTTTGGAGATACTGTCGCTAGATCAGCAGGACAAGGCCATGCAGGAGATGGCCCGCAGCCTTGAAGGAACTGAAACTTCAGGGATGCAAGAATACAGCCTTTTAACAAGGGGCGGGAGCAGGTTAGATGCGGAGATAAGCGTTAATAAACTTTCCGATGTCGATGGCAATCCGTTCGGGTTTGTCACGGTTATACGCGATGTGACGGAGAGGAAAAAGGCGGAGGAAGTTCTGAAGCGGAGCGAGCAGAAATACAGGCTGCTTTTTGAAAGCTCAATAGACGGCAAAGCTATCGTTGATGCTGAAACGAATGAAATACTGCTGGCTAACGAAACGGCCCTGAAACTGTTTGGTTTTAGCTCCAAAACGGATTTGGAAGGGATCAATATCTTCGATTATATCCACCCGGCTGATAAAGAGCGCATAGCTGCATCCGCGCGGAATAACGCCATGTTCAAAGAAGACTCAGTCAGTTTAGGGGAACTTAGAACATTGACCAAGACCGGTGAGGAAAAGTGGATATTGGTTACCGGCACTCTGAGCGATTACGAGGGCAGACCGGCGGGCTTAACCTCTTTTATTGACATTACTGAGCGCAAAAAGGCTGAGGATGCATTGAGAAAGAGCGAGGAGAAGTATAGGGACCTGGTGGAGAAAGAGAAAGACGTGATCTTCTCAGTGGACGCACTCGGCTTTATTACTTCTATAAATCCAGCGGTTAGGAATTGGGGTTATACAGTAGATGAAGTGCAGGGCAAAAACTTCATCGAACTCATACCGGAGGATTGGAGGGAGAAGACCGCCATAGAATTGCAGAATGCGCTTCTTGCTTCGGGAGAACTTATGGCCGAGACCAGGGTTGTTCATAAAAGCGGGGAAGTTCTGCCTATAGAATACAGCGCCATGATTATAAAAGAAGGCGATCAGTATGCAGGCGTACAGGGTATAGTCAGGGATATATCGGAGCGCAAGAAGGCGGAGGAGGCGCTGAGGCAGTCCGAGGAAAAATTCCGTGTCTTGTTCGAATCGATCCCGGATGGCATAAGCGTGATCGATATGAAAACCGGCAAGCTTGTGGATTCAAACCCGGCGGCTTTGCGGATGTTCGGCTTCAGCAGGGATGAAGTTATTGGGCAAGAAGCTTTCAATCTAATTGCGGAAAAAGATCGCGCGAAGGCCTTTGACGATATACAGAATACCCTTATCAAGGGGCAAAGCACCTTGTCCGAGTGGTGCCTGCTCGGTAAAGGAGGCAAGGAATACGACTGCGAGGCCACAGCCTCTGTGATTAATGACAACGCTGGAGCGCCGGCCTTTATGGTCAATGTTGTACGAGATGTAACGGAGCGTAAACGAATAGAAAAGGAATTGGACGACTACCGTAACAATCTGGAGAAGATGGTGCAGGAACGCACCTCGGATCTGATCAAGGCCAACAAGGAGTTGAAACGCGAGGTTTCTGAGAGGCAACGTGCTGAAGCTGAGCTAAGGGCATCAGAGGAGAAGCTGCGGCTTATCTTTGATTCCATAGGAGAGGGCCTCGTTGTCACCGACCTGAATGGCAATGTTAAGGATTTAAATGATGATGCAGTGCGCCTGGTAGGGTATGACAGAAAAGAGGAAGTAATCGGCAGAAACTGCATGGAACCTATAGTCGAGGCCGATCGCGCAAGGGCAATTGAGGATATGATGCGTATGGTCGAAACGGGGACCGGCGCACCCGGCGAATACAGATTTGTAAAGCGAGGCGGAGAGGAATTCGATGGAGAGTTGCGCGGAGCCGTGCTAAGGGATGAATATGGAAATCCGGCAGAGCTGATCGGGGTATTCAGGGATATCACCGAGCGTAAACGGGCCGAGGAAGCTCTTCGTGAAAGCGAGCAGAAGTACCGGACCCTGTTTGAGGATTCCCAGGACGCTATCATAATAACTACTATTGAGGGAGGGATACTGGACTTTAACCGTTCTTTGGCTAAGCTGGTAGGTTATTCCGGGGAAGAACTCCTTGATCTCAACGCGAGACAGTTATATATCAATCCCGACGATCGCGAAGCATTACAACGCGAGATAAGAAGCACCGGGGCTGTCAGGGATTATGCCGTGAAATGGGTGCGCAAGGATGGGGAGCGTCTTGACGTCTTAATGACTCTCACCGCTCGTTATGGCGCGGGCGGAGACGTTACCGGCTATCAGGGGATTGTTCACGATATCACCGAACGCAGGAAGGCGGAGCAGGCGCTGCGTGAGAGCGAGGCTCGCAGCAGGGCTATTTTAGAGGCTATGCCGGACCTGATATTCCAGATGAGCAGGGACGGCGTTTTTATTGGTTACAAAGGACCGGCGGAGGGGTTGTACATGTCTCCGGAGCAGTTTGTAGGGAAACATGTTGCGGAGGTTATGCCCTCGGATATCGCCGATCTTACGGTTCGCAGTATAAAGAATGCATTGGATACAGGTCGAATACAGCAATATAGCTATGAGCTTAATATGGAGGGGGAGGTTCGCCACTTCGACGCCAGGATGGCTGCTATTAATGACGAAGTCGCGCTTATCATTGTGCGGGATATAACCGAGCGCAGGAATATGGAAAACGCTCTCAAGATATCGGAGGAAAAGCTGCGCGGTATATTCAACTCGATTAAAGACGCCGTTGTTCTCACAGATCTCGAATTTACTATATTGGAGGTGAACGACGCGGCGCTGGAGATGAGCGGGGTGGAGAGCAAGGAAGAGATCATAGGAACTAAAGGCTATGACCTTATCGCACCGGACGATATGACCAGGGCCATGTCCACCCGCGAGGAAGCGGTGGAAGGACATCCTACACCCAGGGCCGAATATAAAATTGTTAATAAGGTCGGCAAGGAGATGTATGTGGATGTCGGTGTCTCCATGTATGAGGACCCTTCCGCCAGGACGGCAGGCTTTGTCGCTGTCCTCAAGGATATAACCGAGCACAGACGCATGGAGGACGCGCTGAGGGATTCCGAGGAGAAATTACGCGTCATGTTCTCATCCATGGCTGACGGCGTGGTTGTGACCGACCTTGAAGGCAAGATAATCGATCTGAACGAAGCCCAGCTCCGCACGTTCGGTTTTGCGGATAAGAAGGAGGTTCTTGGGAAAGGCGGCTTTGATTTCATCGTAGAGCGGGATCGCGACAGGGCTTTCAAGGAGATGATAAAGGTTTTCGAAGACGGTTACAACATCGGTTCAACTTTTACAGTAGCGGATAACAAGGGGAAAGAGATCGAGTGTGAGCTCAGCACTGCTATGCTGCACGAGGCCGAGGGGAAAGCGTCCGGGTTCATCACCGTAATGAGGGATGTCACCGAGCGCAGGCGCATGGAGCAGGCGCTGCGGGACTCGGAGGAGAAACTGCGAATCATCTTTGAATCCATCGGCGATGGGATCATAGTAACCGATCTGGAGGGCATAATAACCGAAACCAACGAGGCTGCGGCCAAGCTGGGCGGATGGTCGGATAAGGGCCAGCTTGTGGGGATGAGCGGCTTCGATTTTGTCGCCGAACAAGAGCGGCCCAAGATGGTCGCCGACATGATAAAGGCTCTCAGGGAGCAGCGAAGCATAAATGTGGAATATTCCGTAAAGGACAAGGACGATCGGGAATATCAGAGCGAGGTAAATGTCACACTGCTGCGCGACGCGGCCGGCCGGCCCAAGGGCATAGTCAGCGTTATCAGGGATATTACCGAGCGCAAGCGCATGGAGCAGGACCTGCGCGATTCGGAGGAAATGTCACGAGGCATGATTGAAAGCGCCGCGACCGCGGTTTGTATCGTCAAGGACGGCAAGTTTGCTTACGTGAGCCCGATGTTCGCCGAGATGACCGGATACAGCATTGACGAACTCATCGGCAACAGATCGACGGATTATATTCATCAGGATGACAGGGATAGCGTTACAAGGGAAGCCGTGGCAAATCTTAAAGGCGACAATATCGCTCCTCACGAATACAGGCTGCTGAGGAAGGACGGGAGCTTCATATGGATTCTGGAGAAGGTCGCTTCCATCCAATATAAAGGCGAGCGCGCCGCCATCGGAAGCCTTCTGGATATCACCAGGCTCAAGCAGGTTGAGGAGGCGTTGCGGGATTCCGAGGAGAAGCTGCGTATAATATTCGCTTCACTGCCCGACGGTGTTACCGTGACCGATATGAACGGCAGGATCGTAGAGGAGAATGAAGCCGGTATTAGGATGTCGGGATTTGCTTCTAAAGATCAAGTTATCGGACTTAATGGATTCGATTTCATTGCCAGTAGTGATAGAGACAGGGCGCTGGCGGATTTGCCCAGAATATTTGAGACGGGCATCAGCGGTCCTCTTGAATACAAAATGGTGAATGTCGATGGTAATGAGTACGACGGCGAGATTATAGCCGCGATGATGCGGGATAAGTCCGGGAACCCGCAGGGGTTCATTACTGTTATCAGGGACATTACGGAGCGCAAGAGGGCCCGGGAGGAGCTTCAGGAATCTCAGGAGATGACGCGCGGCATGCTGGAGAGCGCGGCCACCGGTATTTATCTGGTTCAGGACGGGAAGTTTAAATATGTTAATCCGCTCTTCACCGGGATATCGGGGTACACGCTGGAAGAGCTGCTGGATTCCGATTCGATGAATTACATACATCCCGATGACAGGGAAACAACCAGGGCTCAAGTGATAGAGAACCTCAAGGGAATCAGCGACCGGCCCCATGAATTCAGGTTCCTCAGGAAAGACGGGCAGTCGACATGGATTCTGGAGAAGGTCGCTTCCATCGAGTACAAGGGCCGCAGGGCCGTCATCGGCAGCTTCATGGATATCAGCGAGCGCAAGCATATTGAGGAGATGCTGCAGCAGAGAAGCCGGGAGCTTGAGCAGCGTACCAACCAGCTCCTCGCGCTGCAGAAGATAACGACTTCAATCCAGAGTACGCTGGACCTGAAGGAGATTATGCAGCAGGTAGCTGACGGTGTTGTGCACAACCTGGGCTTCGACCACGCTCTCATAATTAAGGTGGACGAAGCGGCTAATGTGTCCAGAGGGATGGTATTTGCCACAAAATATGATGCGTCTAAGGTCGGCGACCTGCAGGACATCATAGGAAGACGTTTGACGGATATAGAGATACCGCAGATCAGGGGCTACAGCCAGACAGTGGATAATGCCATGGATGGGAAAGCAACTATAACACGCGATTTCTTCGAAGTATCTTCCACAATATTGTCGCGTGAAGAAAGCGACGTTGTTGCGGAGATGCTGGGAGTTAAAACCGTCGCGGTCATGCCTCTTTTCGCCAGAGATCGCCATGTGGGAAGCATACTGGCATTGACCGATCGGGAAGAGATAGACAATGTGCTCATGGAGCCGCTGCGCATCCTGAGCGACCAGGCTGGCGTGGCGGTGGAGAACGCTGATTTGTACCACGGCGTGTCGGAGTACGCGCGGCGACTGTCGGTCATCACCTCACTATCGAAGATTTTAGGATCGAGTTTGGATATAAAGGGCGTGTATCGCGCTTTCACCGAGGAAGTCAGGAAGGTCATGGACTTCGATCGCACCAGCATCGCGATGGTGGAGGGCGACAGGTTGCGGTACTTTGTTGTGGCGGAGGATATAGATACGCAGTTGAAAGACGGGGCCGATTTGCCATTAAGCGATTCGGCTACAGGGCTGGTGGTTAAGACGAAGAGGACGCTTATCGAGCCCGATTTTGAGCAGGAAATGAAATTCCCCATCGACCACATGTATTACCGCAGCGGGTTGAGGTCGGCCATCCGTGTTCCGTTGTTCTCAAAGGGCGAGGTGTTCGCTACGTTTAACCTTGCAAGCAGAAACCCTAACGCCTACGGTGAAAGGGAAAAGGAAATACTGGAGCAGATATCCGGTTCACTGACCGCCGCTATGGAGAACTCGAGGTTGTTTAATCAGGTCAAACAACACGAAGCCGAACTGCTTAAGGCTTATGAGGATTTGAAATCGGCGCAGGCATATATGCTTCAGGCCGAGAAGCTGAGGGCGCTGGGCGAAATGGCCGGGGGTGTGGCGCACGATTTCAACAACATTTTGGCCGTTGTGCTGGGCCGCACTCAGCTGGCGCTTGAGGACGTGAAGGATGAGAAATTAAAGAAAGACCTGCAGATAATTGAGCAGACCGCCATGGATGCGGCGACGACGGTGCGCCGGCTGCAGGACTTCGCCAGGGTGAGGGTGGAGCGTAATTTTGAGGCGCTCGATTTGAAGGAGGTCGTGGAAAGCGCGCTGCAGATGGCGGAATCCCGCCGCGTGAAACTGAAGGAGAGAGAAGGCGTCACGATAGATATTGAATCGAAGTTGCAGGAGCTTTCCCCTGTTGAAGGGGATGCGGCAGAATTGAGGGAAGGGTTGCTCAACATAATCTTCAACGCGATGGACGCCATGCCCGACGGAGGAAAGATCACACTTAAGGCTACGCAGACGAAGAAATGGGTGACCCTTGCCATCAGCGATACGGGAATCGGCATGCCGGAGGAGGTAAGAAAAAAGATATTCGAACCATTCTTCACTACGAGAATACATAAAGGCACCGGGCTTGGGCTTAGCGTAACTTATGGCATTATACAACGTCATCGCGGTGATATATGGGTAGAGAGCAACGAAGGCGTCGGCTCGACTTTCAAAATTAAACTGCCTGTATGCGAGGGTGTTGTCTGTAAGAAGAGCGCTGCCGGGAAGACCGATATTATGAAAAGCATTTCAATATTGATGGTCGATGATAATCCGGAGGTGGCCGGGATTTTAAGCCTTACACTGAAGCGTTTAGGGCACAAGGTTGTGGAGGCAAATAGCGGCGAGGCAGCCATAAATACCTTTGAGGTGGGCAATTTCGATTTGGTGATAACCGACCTGGGAATGCCCGACATGTCGGGGCACGAGGTGGCTAAGATTGTGAAAGAGATAAAGCCCGGAACGCCCGTACTAGTCATCAGTGGCTGGGGAGGACAGCTCAATCTGGACGACATGCCGGAGGTGGATGGGGTTATAGCTAAACCTTTCAGCAAGGATGTTCTCTCGGAGAAGATCGCGGCGCTGCTTTCCGGCGAGGGTGCTCGATCTGGAAAAGTTGAGAAGAAGGCTCCGAAAAAGGGGAAGACGAGTAAAGCCGGTCCCAAGATCGATAAAACGGCTGGAGATAAAACCGGCGGGAAGAAGCCGATAAAAAAAGCGGACCCTGAAAAGAGAAGTCAAGAATAATAAATCCGCGTGGATTCGAATGTAAAAGGAAAGGCCCGCGATCGCGGGCCTTTGTTATAAATATCAAGAGAGACGATCGATTAGAGGAGTGACGGCACGCCGTCCGATGCCTTTTGCATCTCTTTCAGCTTGTCCTCGGCTTCCTTCTGTCTCTTCTTTAGCAGAGGGGCGGACTCAGTTACCGTGCTGAACAAATGTTTTACTCTTGGAACATCCCTGAGCTGCGAGAAAATCACGGTGACGCTAAGGTCGCTGCGCTCACGCGGATAGTCTCCGCTTCTGATAAGGGCATCTTCCGAAACCTCTCTCATAAGGCTGCCCAGCTCTTTTACCAGTTCCACGTTCATTTCTTTTTGCGGGGCGGAGAGAAGGTACAGGGCTTTCGCTGCGTCAGCGGGGTTGATCGTTGCCGACATCTCAGACATCGCCTGATTCATAGCCTCCAGGCCGCGGAAAGTCTCTCTGCCTTTAGCCCTGAAGCTTCTTGTTCTTTCAAACGGCAGTTTTCTGAACGTGCCCAGAGGAGTCTTACCTATACCGATCACCGTCCAGCTTTCCAACGTCTGCATGATATCTCCGGCATCCAGGGTTTTGGCTCCGATGTTGCCTCGTTTTACTTCTTCGCCGGCACATAGCAGTTCAAAGAACGGGCTGACGATCTGCTCGTTCATCTTGTCCATATTGTTCAACAGGTTGGAGTCCTTCTTCAAGTACCTCTGGTTATCGGCAAGGAACACGGCATCGGCCACAGAATGTATGGACTTCAAACAAGTCGCGGCGTTATAAACGCACCGTTCCTCGGATTCCTCTTCGTAAGAAAACGGGAGCACGACAAGGGCATAAACCGGTTTCTCCGGATACCTTTCTTTGATAGTATCTGCGACTATGGGCAGGGCACCGGAACCGGTACCGCCGGCGGCGCCTGCGATGAGGAAGAATGCGTCGGTCTCATAGAACCTGGAGCCGCTTCTTATGGCGTCCACTATTTTATCTTTATCGTTGCGCGCTACCTCGGCGCCAAGTTCGTTGATCTTCCCTACGCCATGGCCCGAAGTCTTTCTCCCGCCGATAAGAAGCCGATGATGATAATCAGGCTTTATTGTCTTTAGACCGCTGAGGTCGGCCTGGTCCGTATTTACAGCGTAGACGCCCATTATTATCTGTATGCCGCGCTGGCGCACCGCCGTTTTTCCCATTCTGGCAAATTCGTCCGCTACCCTGCTCCCGCACTGCCCGAGTCCTACTACGACTATTCTCATTACTGCCTCCTTGTTTTATCCCCGCTTCCGGTAAAAGGTATTTAAGTATTATCTTACTGTTGATTTCCACTGTCAATACTAGAGTCGTTACGTTTATGATTAATTCCGCTGTGTCATGTGCCGGACTGGGTATGTTTATATAAATCTTGCGATGTTATAATGAAACCCTGATTTTCGGGGTGGACTTATGGAATTTCTAAAAGAGACGGTAAAAGTTGAATTCCTTAATCCGTTGCGCGGTTTTAAGCGTGAGACAAAGCCGATAGAGTATCGCAGCGATCCGCTTACCGGATACCGCAGCCGCATCAGCCTTGATAGGGCTAAGCGCGTGAAACAAGCACAGAAGATTAAAATTAACGTATCAGATATTGTTTCGCACTCGGCCGACGGATGCTATTTCTGCAGGGAGAATATCGATGGAGCGACGTCTAAGTTCGTAGCGGAAATTCTATCGGAAAATACTGACGGTCGCATAACAGTCGGCCAAAGTATATTGTTCCCTAATCTATATCCATTTGCGGAGCACCATGCCGTAGCGACAATAACAGATTGTCATTATCTGGAACTTGACGAATTCACGCCCGACATGATAGTAGACAATCTTACGGCAGTCCAGAAATATACGGTTTCTATCCGCAAGTACGATGCAGGCGCCAGATACCCCGCGTGGATCTGGAATTATCTGCCTCCCAGCGGCGCCAGTATCATTCATCCCCATGTTCAGATCGCCCTGGAACGCACACCCATGCCGGAACTAGCCGACCTTTTGAGTGAAAGTGAAGGCTATCTGCGCGATACTGGTGCAAATTTCTGGCAGGAGCTAATAGCTATCGAAAAGGAAAGTGGCGATAGGTTTATAGGAGAGAACGCGTCGGTAGCTGTTATCGCCACCTTTTCTCCGCGAGGCAATCGCGATGTTCAGATTATATCCAAGCGGGTCAGCGGCATAGCGGATTTCGACGAAAAGCACGTACGGGATTTCGCCGATGCAGTCGTGCGCGTGCTGCACGGCTACAAGAAAATGGGGATAAACTCGTTTAACCTTGTCACTTATTCTGCTGCTATAGACGAGCACCCGGGGCATTTCCGCTTCAGCGCGCGCATGATTTCAAGGCCCGTATTCCAATCGCTGTATACCAACGATTCGGGGCCTATGGAGCGTTTCTACGGCGTATCCATAATCGAGGCTGTGCCGGAGCAGGTGGCATCGGACATGCGGAAATGTTTTGAGTATTAGTCGTCCCACAGGGGGTTCATCACCAGGCCTGTCGGTGTCTTAGGATAGAAGTATGTTGATTTCTGCGGCATCCTAAGTTTTGCATCGGCCACGGCCAACATATCAGCGATAGGTGTCGGATTGAGGAAGAACGCAAGCTGATGGCCGCCTTTGTTCACACTCTTTATAGCTTCGATGCCGTCGCGGGTGTACTCCAGGCATTCCTCCTCCAGCTTGGGGCTGTCTATCTTAAGAATACGGCGAAGGATAAGCCGATGGAGTATGGTCACATCAAGGCCGCTGACCGCGTCGTCCCCGGCCTCACCGTCGACTTTCAGGTCAACGCCTTTTTTCGCATGCAGGACGCAGAGCTTTTCGCCGTCCAGCCCGTATAGCCCGAAGCTGGTATTACGGTTCTTCTGAAGAGCGTCTATCCAGTGCTTAAGCGATTCCGTTGCTTTGGAATGCGGCGGGAGCGTTTCGCTGTCGAAATATTCGGCAATTTTATCTTTCAGCGAATCCAGCGCGCTTTGTTTCAGCCCTTTTATAATGCGATGGGTCGGCAGCATGAGCAGATTTGGATCTTCGGCCGGCGTGATGGTCATCATAACGTAGTTGTACGGCGCATCGTAGCTGTCGGATGGGCTGGCTGCCTTGCGATCGCGACTGTAATTGAGAGCCGTCTCGTAGCGGTGGTGGCCATCGGCGATGTACAGCATCTTATCGGCGAGCAGCTTGGAAACTTTCGGTATGGTAGCATTGTCGGTGATGGCCCACATGGCGAACTCCACGCCGTCCTTATCCTTGGCATGCGGTGCCGGCCGTTTGATAACGTCGGCGAATAGCTCCTCAAAGCCTCCGGGTTTGTAGCGGAACAGCACCATGACCGGACTGAAGTTCACGGCGCAGGCTTTGAGCAGTTTCATGCGATCCTCGCGCGGCTTGCTCATCGTTTTTTCATGCGGGCGGACGCAACCGGTCGTGAGGTCCTCCAGCTTAACCCGGGCCATGAGGCTTAACCGGCTGTAATCACAGTCGTTGTGTGTAAATCGATGCTTGATGAGATAAAGCGCCGGACGTTCCTCGCGAGTAAGTATTCCTTCATCTAGCCACTGTTTGACATAACCTGCGGCGCGTGTGTATTTGTTATTTTTGGGGGTGTCTTTCGCTTCGTCGATTCCGTAGTCTAGACGAATGACATTGTAGGGGTTTAAATCATAATAGCGAAGCTGCTCCGCAGATGATATCACATCGTATGGTGGCGTGATTACTGCCGAGGGATCGCCGATGCGATCAAGGTTGTATCTGAGACCGCGGAACGGTTTAACAACAGCCACAGCGCTTACTATAGCAAAGACGGAGGCAGGAGGTCAATTAGAGTTTTGTATGATGAAAACCGGTCAACCCCCTGTGTCCCCCAATCATGGGGGAATTGAAAAAAAGGATAGGGGACACCCCTAGAACCCCGGCAGGAGAAAAGTCTCCTGCACCTCTTTTTCTTACACGTCGTTCCGGTGAAAACCGGGATCCACAAAGGGCGAATGGCCATTCGCCCCTACATTATGCGTCGATGGCTGAGCGAACATCCGCGATGAAGACCTTCACGTCGGCTGCCGGGCGCTTGCTCTTCTCGATGATGTCGAGGATGCGGCTTCCGATGATGACGCCGTCGGCAAGCCCGGCCGCGCGCTGTGCCTGCTCCGGCGTGGAGATGCCGAAACCAACACACAGCGGCTTATCCGTTATCTTGCGTATCCGCGAAATGAAATCTTCAAGGTCGGTCGACATCGTCGATCGCGCGCCGGTGACGCCCTTGAGCGAGACCACGTATATGAAGCCCTGAGCCCTGTCCGCGATGAACTTCAAGCGTTCTTGCGAGGAACTGGTCGGAGCCACCAGATATACCAGGTCGAGGCCATGTTTTTTCATGATAGCCTCGGCCTCGCTGCCTTCGTCGGGCGGCAGGTCGGGCACGATGAAGCCGTCGATGCCCGCTTTGTGTGATGCGATGCAGAACTTATCAAATCCGTAATGAAGCATCGGGTTGTAGTAGCCCATGAAAAGCAGGGGTATGTCGACCCTCTTACGCAGCTTGGCGGCTACCTCCAGACATTTGCCCGGCGTGATGCCTGCTTCCAGCGCGCGCTGGCTGGCGCGCTGTATCGTGGCGCCGTCGGCCAGCGGGTCGGAGAAGGGTATGCCCATCTCGATGATGTCGCAGCCGCTGTCGACCAGTGCGATCGCGATCTCGAGCGTCGCGTCTATATTTGGATAGCCCACGGTCAGATATGCGACTAGCGCCTTGCGTTTAATCGGTCGATTCTTATCGAAGAATGCATCTATGCGGTTCACAGCTTCACCCCCAGCGCCCCGGCCACGATGCCCATGTCCTTGTCGCCGCGGCCGCTCAGGTTGACGAGAATGCTCTTGCTTTTGGGCAGTCCGGAGGCCAGCTTAGCGGCGTAGTACACCGCGTGCGCCGACTCCAGCGCCGGTATGATGCCCTCCTTCTCGGATAGCAGTTTAAAACCCTCAAGCGCCTCGTCGTCGGTAGCGATTGCGTACTCGGCGCGCTTCGTTTCCATGAGCAGGCTGTGTTCCGGCCCCACGCCGGGGTAGTCCAGCCCGGCCGAGATGCTGTGCGTCTCCTTTATCTGCCCGTACTCGTCCTGCAGCACGTACGATTTCGTTCCGTGCAGCACGCCGATGCCGCCGCCGCTGAAACGGGCGCTGTGCTTGCCGCTGGCGATGCCCAGCCCGCCGGCCTCGACGCCGATGAGCTTGACGCTCTTGTCGTGCAGGAACGGATGGAATATTCCTATCGCGTTACTGCCCCCGCCCACGCAGGCGACGATGTAATCGGGCAAGCGGCCAGTCGTTTTCAACATCTGCCTGCGCGCCTCCTTCCCGATGACCGACTGGAAGCCGCGCACCATTATGGGGTAGGGGTGCGGGCCCAGCGCGCTGCCCAGCAGGTAGTGTGTGGTGTCGACATTTGTTACCCAGTCGCGAATCGCTTCATTTATCGCGTCTTTCAGCGTCCTGCTGCCGCTGGACACCGGGCGCACTTCCGCGCCTAGCAGCTTCATGCGGAAGACGTTGAGCGACTGGCGCTGTATGTCCTCCTCTCCCATGTAGACCACGCATTCCATGTCGAGTACGGCGCATACGGTGGCCGCGGCCACGCCGTGCTGCCCGGCTCCGGTCTCGGCGACTATTCTTTTTTTATTCAGTCGCTTAGCTAAAAGCCCCTGCCCCAGGGCGTTGTTTATCTTGTGCGCTCCGGTGTGGGTCAGGTCCTCGCGCTTGAGGTATATCTGTGCCCCGCCGCAGTGCTTCGTCATCTGTGAGGCGAAATATAGCGGCGTGGGTCGCCCCACGTAGTCTTTGAGCATGGCTTTGAGCTCGGCTTTAAAATTGGCGTCGCGGCAGGACTGGCGGTAGGCTTTTTCGAGCTCGTCCAGGGCGGCCATGAGCGTCTCCGGCACGTACTTGCCGCCGAATTGGCCGAAGTGGCCATTTCTATCGGGTAATTGTGTCGCGTTCTTCATCTGCTTTTTACCTCTGACTAAGTGATAATCAACCCCCTGTATCCCCCATTCTTGGGGGAAGGGAAAAAGCTGGGGGACACCCCCAGTGCCCCCGGCAGGAGAGAAATCTCCTGCACCTCTTATTGTCGAGTTCGTCATTCCGGCGTAGGCCGGAATCCACAGCTTATATTTAACGACGGGTTTATAACTCGCCCTACGGTGTGGAGTCGATCCTTCTCACCGTTGAGATGAACCTCTTTATTTTGCCGATATCTTTCACGCCGTTGGTCTCCACTCCGCTGGATACGTCCACGCCCCATGGCCGTGCCGCCGCTATAGCCCAGGCTACGTTCGCCGGTGTGAGGCCGCCGGCGAGCACAAAGCGGTATTTGCCCGCGGCTGCTTTGGCTATCGCCCAGTCGAACGCCTTGCCGGTGCCGCCGTAGCTTCCGTTGACGGCGCAATCCAGCAGCGGCAGGAAGTAGTAGTTGGCCTTCTTATAGCCGCCTGACAACTCGCTCACCAGCTTCTCGCTGGAGTATTCCTTAGATATTTTTATGGCCTTGATGGCGGGGCGGTGCAGCTCCTGCACATATTCCCAGGGTTCATCGCCGCTCAGCTGTATGCGGTCGAAGTTGCAGTACTTGGCGATGCGGTTTATCTCGCTGGCAGGCATGTTGACGAATACGCCTACCGAGAGCGTACGGCTCCCTTTCACCGCGGCCGCGATAGCTCTAGCCTGCTCGATATCGACCTGTCGTTTAGACGGGGCCATCACGATGCCGATATAGTCGGCTCCGGCCTTGGCGGCGGCGACGGCCTGCGACGGCTCCTTTATTCCGCAAATCTTTACCCTGGTCATGACATTAGCTCCTTCATTTTCTTGGCAGCATCATCGGCGGCGGAGAGCACCTCTCCCACCAGCATGGCATTCACCTTCCACCTGTATAGTTTCTCCACATCTGCGCGGCTTTTTATGCCGCTCTCGCTTACTACGATGCAGTCGTCGGGCACGAACGGGCGCAGGCGCTCGGTCGTATGCAGATCGACATCGAATGTTGTAAGATCGCGGTTGTTGATGCCGATCACCCGGCACCCGCTGGCTACGGCGCGTCTGATCTCGTTCTCATCGTGTACTTCTACCAGGCACTTCATTCCCAGCGTGTAGCTGAGATTGATCAACTGCACCAGCTTATCGTCGTCCAATATCGCTACGATGAGCAGCAGCGCGTCGGCGCCGCAGGCTCTCGATTCGTATATCTGGTACGGGTCGAAGATGAAATCCTTGCGTAGCAGCGGCACCCGGATTTTTTTTGCATCGAAAGCTTCTCTTATCTCTCTCAGGTAATCGATGCTGCCCTTGAAATATTTCTCCTCGGTGAGTATCGATATCGCCGCGGCTCCGTTTGCCGCATAAGTTGTCGCCAGGCTGACCGGGTCGATGTCGGCATTTATGACGCCTTTCGAGGGCGAGGCCTTCTTCACCTCGGCGATGAGCCGGATATCATCGCCGCGCAATGCGGCGGCGAAGTCTATCGGCTTGCGCTTCATGACGGTGCAACGCCGCTTCAACTCTCTGAGCGGCATCTCGCGTTTCCGCAGTTCCAGCGATTCCTTTTTCGATTGGACTATTTCATCTAGGATCATCAGATAATCAGCCCCCTGTTATCCCCCAATCTTGGGGGATTTTAAAAAAGGATAGGGGACACCCCTAAAACCCCGGCAGAGGGAAGACCCTCTGCACTCCCTCATAGCTGTCAACGAAAATCTCCTGCACCTCTTGTTTCCGTATTCGTCATATCAACCCCCGTCGGTAGCTCTCAAACCGTAGGGTGGGTAGAGCGCAGCGAAACCCACCACAATATATTGCGAAGGTGGGTTAGCTCCGAGTAAGTAACCCACCCTACACCAGGCTTTGCGTCAGCTCCCTCAGCTCGTCCAGCTTCTTCATAGCGGCGTGGATGTCTATTGATTCGGCGGCCAGCTTCACGCCCTCTTTAAGGTCTTTCGCCATGTCGGCGGCGACGAGGGCCGCGGCAGCGTTGAGTAGCGTGATATCGCGATAGGGACCCTTCTCGCCGTGCAGAACTACACGAAGTATGTCGGCGTTCTCCTTGGGCGGGCCGCCTCTCAGCTTATCGACGCTCGTCCTCGTGAAACCAAAGTCCTCAGGCTCGATGTAATATCGCGCAACCGCGCCTTCTTTGAGCTCGCACACTGTCGTTTTTCCGCCGAGCGTAATCTCGTCCATGCCGTCCTCGCCGTGCACGGCCAGCGCATGGCCGCAGCCTAAGATTCCCAGCACCTCGGCCATCGTCAGGGCCAGCTCGTCGCTGAACACGCCGAGGAGCTGCGATTGCGCCCGCGCCGGGTTGGTCATGGGGCCAAGAATATTGAACACGGTGCGGATGCCGATCTCTTTTCTCGGGTTGACGGCGAACTTCATCGCCGGGTGGAAGCGCGGCGCGAACATGAAGCCGATGCCGATCTTTTCAAGACAACACTCGACGCCTTTCGCATCGATGTCGTATTTCACACCCAGCGCATCGAGCACATCGGCGCTGCCGCAGCCGCTGGACATGCCGCGGTTTCCGTGCTTGGCTACCTTGACCCCCGCCCCGGCCACGACGAAGGCCGCTGTGGTCGAAATATTGAACGTCTTGGTGCCGTCCCCGCCCGTGCCGCAGGTATCAACCAGAGGCCCATCCGCTTTAACCGGCAGCGATTTCTCGCGCATGACTTTAGCCATGCCCGCTATCTCGTGCACCGTCTCGCCCTTGAGCCGCAGCGCCGTGACGAATGCCCCGAACTGCGCTGGCGTGGCCACACCATCCATAATCTCATTCATGACCTGCGCCGCCTGCTCCATGTCGAGCGAGCTGCCTTTAACCACTATATCGATAGCCTCTTTAATCATTGTCGCGCCTCCTGTTTGACCGTCGCTTTCATATTTAGAAAATTCCTTAACAAATCCTTTCCAACATTCGTCATAATCGATTCCGGGTGGAACTGCACGCCCTCCGTCGGATACTTGCGGTGTCTTAGACCCATGATGATACCACCGTCCGTTTCGGCTGTCACCTCAAGGCAGGAGGGGATGCCGTCGCGCATGACCGCCAGCGAGTGGTAACGAATGGCCCGGAACGGGTTCGACAGACCGTCGAAGACGCCCTTGCCGTCGTGTTTTATCGTCGACGATTTGCCGTGCATGATCTCGCCCGCGCCCGCGACCGTGGCCCCGTAGGCGTAGCCTATGCACTGGTTTCCCAGACACACGCCCAGTATCGGCAATCTAGGTCCGAAATGTTTTATCGCATCGACCGATATGCCCGCATCGAGCGGCGTGCCCGGCCCGGGGGAGATGACGATGCGTTCCGGATTGAGCTTTTTGATGGCGTCGATGGTAATCTTATCGTTCCTGACGACCTCTATGTCCTGCCCCAGCTCGCACAGGTACTGGTACAGGTTGTAGGTAAAGCTGTCGTAGTTATCTATCAGCAGTAGCATATGCTTCCTCCGCGACTTCAATGGCCTTCATCAGCGCCCGGGCCTTGTTCAAACACTCCTGGTGCTCGCGCTCCGGCACGCTGTCGTAGACGATGCCAGCGCCGGCCTGCACGTGCGCCGTGCCGTCCTTCATCACTATGGTACGTATCGTTATCGCCGTGTCCAGGTTGCCGGAGAAGCTGAAATATCCCACCGCGCCTGCGTACGGGCCGCGTTTGTCCGGCTCCAGCCCGGCTATTATTTCCATCGCTCGAATTTTTGGAGCTCCGGACACGGTTCCGGCGGGGAAGCAGGCGCGCAGCGCAGCGAAGGGGGAGAGGTCGCTCCTCAGTTTCCCCTGCACGTGTGAGACGAGGTGCATTACGTGTGAGTAGCGCTCGACATCCATGAACTGCGTCACCTCGACGCTGCCCGGCTCGGCTATGCGCCCGATGTCGTTCCGCCCCAGATCGACGAGCATGATGTGCTCGGCCTGCTCCTTGATGTCGGCCTTAAGCTCTTTCTCATAAGTGGCGTCCTGCTCGGCGTCGTGGCCGCGGGGGCGCGTTCCGGCGATGGGGTGGGTGGCGACGACGCCGTTCTCGACGCGCACCAGCAGCTCCGGCGAGGTTCCGATGATGTGGCAGTCGTTCAGTTTCAAATAGTACATATAGGGCGAGGGGTTGATGCTGCGCAGCGACCTATAAATGTCGAACGGCTGGGCGCTGGTCTGTTTGCTCAGGCGCTGCGATAGCACCGCCTGAATGATATCGCCGGCGACGATATGTTCCTTGGCATGCGCTACGATGGACTCGTATTGCGCCTGGGACATGTTGGACGTCGCGGCTTTGGCTGCCTTGCCGTTAGGCTTACCACGATTCGAGTCGAGTGGGCGGTTGAGCTTGCGCACCAGCGCGTCGATGCGCTCGGTCGCTTCTTTATAAGCTTTCTCGACATCGCCGTTGTGGAGATGCGCATGGCTCACAACTTTTATTTTATGACTGAGGTGGTCGAATACCAGCACGGTGTCGGCGAACATGAAGACGGATTCAGGCAGGCCCAGCGGGTCGCGCTCGGGGGCGGGCAATTTCTCGAAGTGTCGCGCCGTCTCGTATCCCAGATAGCCGACGGCGCCGCCGTGGAAGGGAGGCAGGCCGCGCACGGGAACCACCTTGTATTTCTTGAGCTCGGCCTCGATCGGGATTAACGGATCGCCATTGCTGTCGTTCAATCGCAATACAAGATAGGGATCGGCGCCGATGAAGCTGTAGCGGGCCAGACGCTCGCCGCCCTCCACGCTTTCCAGAAGGAAGGCGTAATCGCCCTCGGCTATTTTGAGGAAGGCCGAGACCGGCGTCTCCAAGTCAGCCACGATCTCGCGGTACACAGGTATCAGGTTTCCCTGATTCTTCAGCTTTTTCACTTCTTCTATTGTCGGGTAGTACATACGCCACCTCCGGCTGTCGACTTTAAAAACTTTAGATTTGTAATTATCAACCCCTGTATCCCCCAATCATGGGGGAATTTAGTAAAGGAATAGGGGGCACCCCTAAAACCCCGGCAGGAGATTTCTCCTGCACCTCTTTTGCTAAGGTTCGTTTTTACAAAACAAAAAACCTTCGTCGAAGGGACGAAGGTTTTTAAAAACTCCGCGGTGCCACCCTTTTCCCCGAATGAACGGGGCGGCTCTTGTCAGGTACGGCCTTTACCGGCGATACCCTGGGCTACGATAACGGTGCCCTCTCCGTCAAAGCCTACTCTCGAAAACGATTTCGGTTTGCAGCTCCCAAGTCCATTCCGCCCCTGCGCTGGTGCCGGGCTCTCACCTGCCCCGGCTCTCTGTGACCCCGCTTCCGGACGTACTAGTCTTGTTCTACGCTTTTCAGTTATTAAGTTTTACCAAGGTAACATAAAGTTACGGTAGTGTCAAGATACTGTCGTTATCGGTACTCCGGGAGCTAATGACTCGATATCAAACATGCTGTCATCTATCGTCGGGTTAAGATCGATATTCGAATACTGCATGGTGTATTTGTATCCTTCCGCCGAGGTGGCCTCGCCTTTGACCAGCCAGCCGCTGTCGGATATCCAGTAGCTGGATACGGAACCATCGGCGAAGTCGCAGGTGAATTTAGTGCATGACTGGCCGCTTATGTTCTCCTGCCCCTCGATAGACGCGGTTCCGGAACATGCGGCCTGGAAACCGGAGAGTATCTCTGAGTCTGATGAATCTCCCCAATATCCGTCTTCAAATTCCTGCGCAAATGCCGCACCCGGATTATCGACTTCCCATTCAGTAGCGTATTTATATACCATGTTCAGTTCCGGCATATACAGGTAAGCGAACTGTCCGTCATAGATCCACATGTATTCTGTTTCCGTTCCTTCGTATGTTGTGCTCCATGCGGTATTCCACTTTTCTCCCTTGACCCAGTACTGCATCTCTCCCGAATGCCCGTCCGAATCAGACCACTCCATGAAGAATTTGTAGCTATCCGGCAGCGTGCCGGTCTCTCCCGGCTGCTCCGTTGCCGTTGCGGTGGGTGTCGGTTCACTTGTACCGCCGCCGCCGCATCCTATTGCTGTAATCGAGACTGCTATGGCGATGATTAATCCCAGTAGCGCATACTTCTTAAGCATATTCCACCTCATTTGGCGATGATTTTCGAGGTTAACACGATATCAGCTTCAAGTCAATATTTGAATCCGTGTTAGAGATTTGAAAATAATACACGCCCCATCCGCTCATCGCAGTACGATGGGGCGTGCGGTTCTTAGCTTATATACGGTTTGTACTATGGTTGTCTGATTGTGCTGGCTGTATTAATTCGGCTGAAACACAGAATCCGAAAGGCTGGGATTGATATCGATATTAGTATATGTCACAGTGCCCATTCCGGGAACAGTGTATGTCCAGCCCTGCACGCCTGTCCATTCTTCAGCCAAGTAGTCACGATATCCTTCAAAGCTTTCATAGAATTCATCCCAAAACTCATCGAAACCCTGGTACATCGTGATAAAGTCGATCCATTCGTATCCGTTGTAAACCCAGCCCTGATGGGTGGAACCTTTCAGGATATAAGCCATGTTCATTTGTGCCGAGGTCATGTCAATTCTGAAATCGAGGTCGCTGGTTCCAAAGTTCCTTGCCCTGTACCTGTATGTAAATGTTCCTTGTCCTTCAATCACATACTCAACAGTGAAGTCAAGGCTCGTTGCCGTAGCGGCAGGGTTGGTCTCCTGTGTTGCCGTTGGCTCCGATGTGGGTTGCCCAGTTGGTTGTTGTGTCGGTTGCGCTGTCGCCGTTTTCGGCTGAGGAGTTGGGCCAGCGCTCCCGCCGCCGTCGCATCCGATAGCGGAGATCGAAACCACCAGAGTGATAATCAATCCCAGTACTGCAAATCTTTTCGTCATATTTCACCTCTCCTGGCAATTATTTGCGAGACTGACGAAGAGTCAATCTCAAAGCGATATTCAATTTACGTTTGGCTCTGCTGCCAGTGCTTGCCCTCGGTCTTTATCGATGGCGCGATAACCATTGTAGCCTTTTGCATCTCACGGATATTGCGAGCGCCGCACATGCCCATAGACGTTCGCAGCGCGGTGACCAGGTTCTGCGTTCCACTGGTGACCGAAGACGGGCCGAAGAGCATCTGCTTGAGGGTAGTGGTCGTGCCGACCTTGACGCGCGTGCCGCGCGGCAACGAAGCATGCGGGGTGGCCATACCCCAGTGATAGCCGCGCCCCGGGGCCTCTTTGGTCTGGGCGAAGATTGAGCCCAGCATCACCGCGTCTGCGCCGGCGGCTACGGCCTTGCAGATATCGCCGCTGGTGCGGAATCCGCCGTCTGTGATGAGAACGACGTATTTGCCCGTATCCTTCAGGTGCCGTTCCCGCGCCGCGGCGCAGTCGAGGGTCGCCGTAATCTGAGGCACGCCTACGCCGGTCACTTCGCGTGTGGTGCACGCCGCGCCGGGGCCCACCCCGACGAGTATGCCCGAGATGCCCTGCTGCATCAGCTCAAGCGTTGCGCCGTAGCTGACGCAATTGCCCACAACGATCGGCGCCGGCATCACTTTGCACAGGTCGGCGAAGCTGAGTCCCTTATAGCTTTTAGATATATGTCTCGCGGTTGTTACCGTCGATTGGATGACGAAGATATCGATGCCGGCCTCGGCGCATATCGGGGCGAACTTTTTGGTATTGGCCGGCGTAACCGATGCGGCGCACACCGCCTTGGCCTTCTTTATCTCCCTGATGCGCTGACCGATGAGGTTTTCCTTTATCGGCTCGGAGTAGACCTTCTGCATGAATGGCGTTACCTTGTCGGGGGGCATGGACGCAATTTCTTCAAGTATCGCGGCGGCATCTTCGTATCGTGTCTGCACTCCCTCCAGGTTTAACACGGCCAGTCCGCCCAGCTTATGCATGGCGACGGCGAACTTGGGGTCTACTACCGCGTCCATCGCCGATGCTACTATCGGCACGGGGAATGTGAAAGGTCCGATTTTGAGGTCCAGGTTAACTTGATCGGGATTGACGGTTGCATCGCCGGGAACGAGCGCTACTTCATCGAAACCGTAGGTGTGTCTCAGTTCTTTAAATTGAGGGGTCGGCATCGGTTATCTCCTAGTCATTGGGAAAAAATGTGTATGGGAAATCATATCAGAATATGACGTGGTAAGTCAATCCAAATAGACGTTTCACCGGCCGATACGCTATAATACTTCCGCTATGCAAACTTTATATGTTGTCGCAACGCCAATTGGAAACAAGGGAGACATCACCATGCGCGCCATGAGGACCATGAACGATGTCGGGCTCATAGCCGCCGAGGACACGCGGCGCACCGGGCGCCTGCTCTCGATGTGCGGCATCACTAAGGAGATGATAAGCTACAACGAGCAGACGAAGCGCTCCAAGCTGCCGTACCTGCTGAAACAGCTCGAGACCATCGATGTCGCGCTGGTGTCCGACGCGGGCACGCCGGGAATGAGCGACCCGGGATACGAGCTGATAAAGGCGGCTATCGAGAACGGCGTCGAGGTGGTGCCCATACCGGGGCCTTCGGCGATAATTACCGCCGTGGTCGTTTCCGGATTGCCGACGCATGAATTCACATATCTGGGCTATCTGCCGCGGATGAAGGCGCAGCGGGTGAAATTCCTCGAGTCCGTAGCTGGTGAGCCGCGGACGATGGTGCTATTCGAGGCGCCGCATCGATTGAAGGTAGCGCTGAAGGATATACTGACGGTAATGGGAGACCGCCGCGTCGCCGTGTGCCGCGAGATGACCAAGCTGTACGAAGAGGTTTACCGCGGCAAGGTCAGCGGTGCCATCGATTATTTCGAAGAAATTCGTGGAGAATTTACGCTTGTAATCGAGGGCAAGGTTAAGGAGGAGGTTAAGTCCACCTCCGCTGTCGAGGATGAGCTGCGCCGGTTGCGTAAGGAGGGGGTATCGGCTAAAGACGCCGTCGCCCGGGCGGCCAGGTCGTCCGGCATGTCCAAGAAGGCAGTCTATCAGATGTGGCTGGATTTGAAGAAATAGGTCACGGTCCTTCCATGATGTTTGGATGTATGGAAGGATGCCCCTACGTCGGGATGACGGAATCATGAAAGAGGTGCAGGAGGTTCTCTCCTGCCGGGGTATTAGGGGTGTCCCCTATCCCTTTTTAAAATTCCCCCATGATTGGGGGATAGAGGGGGTTGATGCTGAACGAGATTCTTCATCTTTCCACATATTTGGAAATCATGGAAGGATTCAGAATGACACAGAAGATTGTCGAAGGTGAAGAACACCATCGACAGCAAAAGAGAAAATCATATTCATATGCGATTAGAATCGAGTTTTTAAGATTATGACTGAGAAGATATTCATCGGTGTGGCCTGGCCCTACGCTAACGGGCCGCTGCACCTTGGACATATCGCCGGGGCGTATCTGCCTGCGGATATTTTCGCGCGCTACAATCGATTAAAGGGCAACGATGTGCTCATGGTCTCCGGCTCGGATCAGCACGGCACGCCGATAACGGTGCGCGCTGAGCAGGAGGGGGTGTCGCCGGCGGAGGTGGCGCAGCGCTGGCATGAGGCCTTTCTCGAATCCTGGCGCAGGATGGGCATCTCATTCGACCTTTTCACGCGTACCGGCACCGATAACCATTATCGCATCGCTCAGGAAATGTTCACCGCGCTTAAAGAGAAAGGCTATATCTATCCCGGCAAGATGACGATGCTGTACTGTGATAAGTGCAACCGTTTCCTGCCGGATCGCTATGTCAACGGCGTCTGCCCGCATTGCAGGGCGGCTACACGCGGCGACCAGTGCGATGCCTGCGGAAAGCCGCTGACGCCGATAGACCTCATCGAGCCGAAATGCAAGCATTGTCAGTCCACACCCGAGTTGAAGGATACGGAGCATTTCTTCCTCAAGCTTAGCGCGTTCGGGGAGGAGCTTACTAAGTGGGTGTCGCGTCAGGATCACTGGAAGGCGCACGTCAAGAATTTCACACTGGGCTTCCTCAGGGAGGGGCTCAAGGACCGCGCCATCACACGCGACATCGACTGGGGCATACCGGTTCCCGTATCTGGTTTCGAGGACAAGCGCATCTACGTCTGGTTCGAGGCCGTCATCGGCTATCTCTCCGCCGGCATGGAGTGGGCCGAGCGCTCGGGAGATAAGGACGCATGGAAGGTATTCTGGCAGGGCGACGTCAAGTCGTATTACTTCGTCGGCAAGGATAATGTGCCTTTCCACACTATCATCTGGCCGGCCATGCTCATGGGCCGCGGCGATCTGAACCTGCCCTATGACGTGCCCGCCAACGAGTTCCTCACCATCAAGGGGCGGCGCCTCTCCACCAGCCTCAACTGGGCGGTGTGGCTCCCGGATTACCTGGAACGCTACGACCCCGATCCGCTGCGGTATTTTCTTTCGATAAACATGCCCGATGAAAGCGATTCCGATTTCTCCTGGCAGGAGTTCGTGCGCCGTAACAACGATGAGCTGGTGGCGACGTACGGCAACCTGGTCCACCGCGTTCTCACTATTACCTACCGCAACTTTGACGGCAAAGTGCCTGCGCCGGGCGAGATCGACGAGCGCAGCAAAACGTTGCTGGATAAATCGGAGCAGATATTTAACGATGTCGACGCGCTGATGGGCCGCTGCCGCTTCAGGGAGCCCCTGCGGGCGATCATGCAGCTGGCGCAGGAGGCCAACCGCTACCTGGATGAGAAGGCTCCGTGGAAGTCGATTAAGACAAATCGCGAGGAGGCCGCGACCTCGCTGTATGTCGCGCTGTCTATTATCTCATCGCTTAAGACCATGCTGAGCCCGTTCCTGCCGTTCACCTGCGCAAAACTGCACGGCCTGCTCGGCTTGCCCGGCACGGTCGAAGAATTGGGCTGGTCGGTCGCCGAGATTAAACCGGGGCAGCAACTGGCCAAGCCGGAGGCGCTATTCGTCAAGCTCGATGATTCGGTCGTCGAAACGGAGGATGCGAAGCTGGAGGGCGGGCGTGCTGCTTGATTCCCACACGCATATGGACATGCCCGAGTTCGATGATGACCGCGATGCGGTATTGCAGCGGGCGCGCGAGTCCGGCGTGGCGGCGATCATCACTATCGGAATCGATGTCGCCTCCAGCGAGGCGGCGATCGCGCTTGCCGAGAAACATAGCGATGTGTACGCCACCGTCGGCATCCACCCGCACGACGCGTCAAAGGTAACGGAAGCAGATACCGCTCGACTTGAGGATTTAGCGAGACATCCAAAGATTGTCGCCGTAGGAGAGATCGGCCTCGATTTCTACCGCAACCGCTCGTCGAAGGAGTCGCAGGTAGATTCTTTCAAACGGCAGTTGGAGATTGCGTCAAAGGCGGGATTGCCCGTAGTGATCCATAGCCGGAACGCACGGGACGAAGTTTTCGACATATTAAAGGATTGGGTCGATGGATTAAAAATCGAGGACAGGCCGGTGGGCGTACTGCATTGCTTCAGCGGTGATGCCGACCTCGGCAGGAAGTATATCGATATGGGGTTTCTGCTGTCGTTCGCCGGGCCGGTTACGTATCCCAAATCGGCGGCGGCGAATGTCGCTAAAGAAATACCGCTGGATAAGATGTTAATCGAGACGGATTGCCCCTTTCTCACGCCGCAGGCGCATCGCGGGAAGCGGAACGAGCCGTCTTACGTATCATATATCGCGGCCAAGATCGCGGAAATGAAAGGAATGTCGCCCGAATCGGTAGCTGAGATCACATCGGCTAATGCGATACGATTGTTTCGTTTGCCGATAAAGCAGGGCGTCGAAGGATGAATAATGGACGAAGAAACAGGAAAAGAGAAACTGGATCCTAAGCAACTTCCGCTGATCGATAAGAGGGGCATATGCCTCTATCTCAAGGGCGTTGAGGTCATCGGCTATGCCATGAGGAGCCTGACCGACTTCTATGAGAACGGCAGGCTCGGAGGCGATCCCAAGCACAGCTCGGCTCCGAACAAAAAGCTGTCGCAACAGGAGGGGGCCGTGCTGACCAAAGAGACGGCGAGCTACATCTGCTTCGAGATCGTAAAGCAGGTCTGGCACGACCGCGTTGGCGAACTGTGCGAGGATGATATCGACAGGGTGTTGGACATCGTGACGAGGTATATTCGGTTCAGCTACGGCGTTGAGGACCTGCAAGAGAAGCTGGATGATTACGGGGAAGGCACCAACCAATTCGAAAAGGTCGGGCGCAATATCCGGAAGATAGTGCGCGGCGAAACCGAGGATGCGGTTGAAGAGAAGGAGATGACCGTTCTCTTTACCGGGATAACCGTATACATGTTGCACGAGGGGCTTAAGAAAATGTTCGAGCTTTCCGAGGAGCAGATGGCAACCATCATCGACGATTTCTTCACAAAGCATTATTCCAAGTTCATTAAGCGGGAGCAGTCGGAGAATTGAGCGAAAGGAGCCGCGTGTCCGTAGCATCGATATACGAGCCGATAAAAGACGGCCTTGAGCTTGTGGAGAAGAGGCTGAAGTCCCTGGCGAGCGTGGAGTTTCCATGGGTCTCCGTGCCGCTGAGCTACGTGCTGGACAGTGGCGGCAAGCGCATCAGGCCGGTGCTGACGCTCCTCTCCGGCAAGTTCTATAACTATGAACTCGACAGGCTGGTAACAATGGGCACCGGCATCGAGGTTTTTCATACCGCGTCGCTGGTTCACGATGACGCCGTCGACAAGGCCGTCACGCGGCGGGGCAAGCCGGCGGTGAACCAGGTGTGGGGGGAGGGCATCGCGGTGCTGCTGGGCGATTACCTCTACGCCCTGTCGGCTGATTTGATATGCAGCATCGGCGACCTGCGGGTCATGGAGCTCTTCGCCAAGACGCTCACCGAGCTCTCCAGCGGCCAGTTGCGGGAGACCTTCGGCACGCGCAACTGGAAGCAGACGCGTGAGGGTTACTATGAGCAGATAAACAGCAAGACGGCCTCGCTCTTCGCAGCCTCGACCGGCGGCGGGGCTATACTGAGCGGCGCTCCGGAAAAGTCTATCGAAGCGCTGAAGAGCTACGGCCGCAACGTGGGCATGGCGTTCCAGGTCGTCGATGACATCCTCGATTTCACCGCCGATGCCAAGGTGCTGGGCAAGCCGGCGGGCAACGACCTGCTGCAGGGCACCATAACGCTGCCGACGCTGCTGTTCATGGAGCAGCATCCAAAAGACAGGAGTGTAAAAACACTGTTCGAGAAGAAGGGCGGGCAGGAGGAAGTGAACCGCATCATCGAGAAGGTGCGCAACACGTCGATTCTGGAGGATTGTTACAAAGTCGCCGAGGACTTCTCGGCAAGGGCCCGCCGCGATATCGAGCATCTTCCTGACAAGGATTGCCGCCGCGCCATGAACGAGCTGGCCGATTTCGTAGTTGAGAGACGGAAGTAGATTATAAGTCTTTCCAGTCTATACGATGAAATTTCCGCCTGATGTACCACTCTGACAAGCATATGCCTAATATCCATGTTGTCAGTAAGCTAATGAGCGTAATCCACCAATTGATCGTGTCAGGTCTTGTGATGATTATACCCGTAATACAAGCTAAACCAATGCCAAGAGATATCCGCTTGAATAGGTTATATTGTATAACTTTAGCTTGTATCAGCAGATTCAATTTATATAGTTGCTTAGAAACAAATTGCATCCACTGGGGACCGGTGTTATTCCAATATTCAGTAGTCTGTTGTACACTTCCTATCATCCACGCCAGATTAACAAACAATCCAAGTGTAATTCCGGCAAAAGCTTGAGTAAGCAAAGTATCAAATATAACGAGCACAAAGGATATTAAGCCAAGGCACACTATTATCGAAAATAACTTCATCTTGTACAAATACCTTTTTCTCTGAGTTTGGAAATTGGTAGCGCTTTCATAATTACCCTAGTTTATTTCTTTAGCTGCAATCTGTCGAGCCAGACAGCGAGTCGGGGTTGTAATCGTCCTCGTTCCAGCGGGCGGGGTTATTCAGAATGTATTCCCGCACCTCCGCCAGGTCCGACTCGTTGCGGATCACATGTTCGTAATAGTTGCGTTGCCAGAGTTTGTCGTTAAACATTTGCCAGCCGTTTCCTTTAACATTTCGGATATATTCGTTGGTTGTCATTGTTTTGAGCCATTGTACCGTTTTTTGTAGGGGCGAACCTGCGTGTTCGCCCTTGTCTGGGTTACGAGGGCAGACACATAGGTCTGCCCCTACGGGGCCGGTGTTTTCGATTATGTAATGGACATGGTTTGGCATAATGATATATTCACCTAATACGATTCCTTTAAATTTATTCGGCAATTCGTACAGCCATTTTTCAATCATAAACCCGGCGTCGTTCAATGCCATTTCCCCGTCAATGATTTCACCGAATAAGCATTCCCTATTATGTGTGCAAATTGTTACAAAATAGGCGCCTGCCTGGGAATAATCGTAATGTTCTAATCTAATAGAACGGCGGCGGTTATCTTGTTTGTCTATCATATGTGAATTGCTCGATTTTATTGGGGCGGTTCGCGAACCGCCCCTACGGCAAATGCCATTTTCCCAATAATTGAAAATTTCCTGTGTATCTACATTTGTTCTCTCTTCAGCCTGTCCAGCCATGCCGTCGACTTTAAATCTTTCTCCAGAATGTATCGGATATACTGTCGTAAAATAATCTCCAACTCCTGCATGAGCTCGGCGCTTACCTTTACCTTGCGCGATTTTTCGTAGTCGTTTGTCTGCCAGTAACGCAGAGTCTTTAAAGCGTTGAGCGATATCGGACGGGACAGTGATGCCTTGGCGCGGCAGGCGGGACACAGCACCCCGCCGGCCCCGGCGCTGAAGTAGTTATCCCCCGGCTGCATGCGCGACTTGCAAATAGTGCACTCGTTCAACTCCGGCTTGTATCCCAGGTGCGCCAGCAGGTGCAATTCGAAACATCGTAACGCCAGCTCTCCGTTGTCGCCCTCGCTCAGGCGGTGCAGCGTTGCAAGAAGAAGTTCGTAGACAGGATAGTTGCCGATATGCTCCTCCGCAAGCTGATCGACGAGCTCCGCGGCGTAGAGGGCCAGGCTGGTGCGCCACAGATCGTCACGCAACGGCAGAAAGCCGGATATGGTCTCCGACTGGCTGACAACATCGAGCTTCTGGCCGCGCGCCAGCATCATGCGGCAGTGGGTTAGGAGCTCAAGGTGTCCGGACAGCTTGCTCCTGGGGCGGCGCGAGCCTTTGGCTATAGCGCTAAGCTTGCCAAGGTTCGGCGTGTAAAGCACAAGTATCTTGTCCGCCTCGCCGAGGACGATGCGTTTGAGGACAATGGCATCGGTTTTGTAGACCTTTGGCGTTGACATCGGCTTTATTTCAATGAAATACGGATTAAAGCTGCTTCTGAAGCCAGTTGGATATCAGCTCCAGCAGGCGCTTGTCGATCTCTTGTTTCAGCAGCCGCTTGTAGTTGAATATCGACGGCGGGCCGTCGTCCGTGCGCAGGATGTGGGTCAGGTTCGAAAGGATATGATACTCGACTTTACCCTTGGCCAGGTCAGCCACCAGCGCCGCGTCCTGCGGGTCCACCTGTATGTCTTTATCCCCTGTTATGGACAGGATGGGACAGCATACATTGCGCATCGTGTACTTCGGATCGTATTCTATATGTTCCCGCAGCCACTTAGCGTTTATCTTCTGGCCTTTGTAGCGGAAGGAGTCCTTGTCCGTATTCCTGGCCTTTGTAAATATCGCCTGCTGCGTTTTAACGGGGTCGTATCGTATCAGTTTCCATACGATTCTGTATATGAACCTGGAGAATCCTTTGCCTTTCTTAACATCGTCCATGATCATTTGCGCCTGGTATTTAAGGCCCTCTTCCAGTCGTTTAACCTGTACGCCGAGAAGGATAAGGCCCGCTATAGCCGGGTAGCTTAGGCAAATCCTGGGGGCGATCATCGATCCTTCGCTATGACCCAATAAGAATATT
The DNA here is from genome assembly GCA_041649635.1 of Dehalococcoidia bacterium. Lineage (NCBI taxonomy): Bacteria > Bacillati > Chloroflexota > Dehalococcoidia > Dehalococcoidia bacterium. The sequence continues at coordinate 684,812 of JBAZMV010000001.1, read as the reverse complement.
TTCTCTTTGTCGACGTTTTCGTGCGCGGCGAGGAATCTGTAAGCCGCCATGCCGTCCTGCGCCAAATCGTAGAAGCCCGCCGCGTCGAAGGAGCCGCCGCTTTCCCCGCAGCCGCGCTTGTCGTATCTGAGGCTGGCAATTCCTTTCCTCACAAGGTGGTGCGCTATCGTGTTAAAGGCATCTAGCTTTATTTGGGGGGTGTTCTCGTCTCTATCTAGGGGGCCGGAGCCGTGTATCATCAGCACGCAGGGGAAAACTCCATCATCCGAGGGCAGGCACATTGTCCCAGCCAGCCGAATATCACCGGAGATGAAGGTTATTTTGTTTTCTATCATTGCCCTCTTCCAATGCGATTTTCGGTTTCGTTACTGTTATGGGGAAAGGAAAGGGTGGGCGGGCTTCTAAAGTATCTCCATGAGCTTTATCTCAAAGTTCAAGTTCTGTCCGGCAAGCGGGTGGTTTGCGTCTATCTTTAAGCCGTTCTGGAAAACCTCTATCACCGTCACCCTTGTGCTGCCGCCGTTCTGCAGGGGTACACTGAATGTGTCTCCGACGTCCGGGGTATAGCCTTTCGGATACTCGCGGGCGCTGATGGTGTCCACCAGTTCGTCGCGGTATGGTCCGTAGGCCTGTTCGGCCGGTATGTGTATAATCTTGCTCTGATTCGGCTTCATGCCGATGATAGCCTGTTCGAACCCGGGCAGGACTTTTCCCTCCCCCAGCTTTATCTGCAGGGGGGTATTCCCGTGTATCTCCGAAGAGTCGAAAATATCGCCATTGTCCAGCGTGCCTATGTACAGCACCAGCACGGTATCGCCGGGTTTTGCCTTTGCCATCTGGCTCCTTTCGAATCGAAAAAATATAAGCTCGTTTGATTATTCAGTGGATACTATTTCCACCAGCGTTATTTCAAAGTTCAAATTCTGGCCGGCTAGTTGATGAGTATTAAGGAAAGTGACGTTTGTCTCCGACACGTTGGTGACTACGGCGATGATGACCTTACCATTTGTTAACTGTACTTGATACTGCTGGCCAAGGACGGGCGGTTCCGCTCCCGATTCCAGGGTAAGTACCACTTCAAGAGGGCCGTATCCATCTTCGGCTGAGATGCTTACGTCAGAGGACTCGCTCTCGGCCAGTCCTATGACGGCCTGTTCAAAATCGGGGAGCAATCTTCCTTCGCCAATTGTAAACTCCAGCGGGTCGCCGCCATGCAACTCCGACGAATCGAACACTGAGCCGTTTTCGTAGGTACCGACGTAAAGAACCTTTACGGTGTCTCCCTCCTTAGCTGTAGCTGCTTCGCTGGAGCAGGCGCTCAGCATAGAAATACATGCTATCGATACTATAAATAGCACTTTCAGAATTTGTTCAGTCGATCTTTTTATTTTCACTCAGTTCCCTCCGTAGCGCTCAAGTGTTATATGTTCTTGTAATGTCGAAGCAAAGCTCAACCGCTCGTATTTGTGGCAGGCTGCCCCGCCTTTATCAATTCGACTAGCGTTATCTCGAAGTTCAGATACTGCCCGGCCATTTTATTCAGATTTTGCATAGTTATGGTGTCGCCTTCTACTGCAGCAACCCGCGCCTCGATGTATACCCCATCACGTGTAATACTATAATATTGTCCGACAGCGACATTAGTGTTAGGCGGGAAAGAGTCAAGACTTTCTATGAACTCCGCCGGGCCGTAGGCATCCTCAGGCGCCAAGCGAATCGTCTTCGTCTGGTCCACGCTCATGCCTATGACGCCTTTCACGAAGCCGGGTATCATGCTGCTGTTGCCGATGGTGAATTCTAATGGGGCGCTGGCGTTTGCGGAGTCGAATACCGAGCCGTTATCGTAGCTGCCGGTATAGGCTACTTTCACCGCGTCGCCGTCGCGCGCCGTCGTTGCTTCGTTGGACGGCTGTAATCCAATCGCTAATCCTACTACGATTGCGATTACTACAACCGCGCCTAATGCGAATATTTTCCATTTTGGGTATCGTTTTTGAACGTTTGAAATTGTCGCTTCGTACTCAACTTTGTATTTAACTTTAAGTTTCTGGAAACTTCCTGATTTGGATTCGTTTTTCTTTTTCTTGGACATCGTTTATCTAATTCCTCGTTTATGATTTATAGCTATTAGCCTTTCAACCTCGCCTGCACCGCTTCGCTTTTCAATTCGCGCAAGGCGTCGGATGCAATCCACTTGGCGCTGCGCATGCTCATCTTCTGTATCTCCTCTGCTGTCTCGATAGCTTTTTTATTTAGTACGGCGTTGCGCTTGCCGATTTGCCTCAGTGCCCAGTTTACCGCTTTTTGCACGTAGTTTCTACTGTCGCCAGCTTCCCGCTCGATTATAGGAAGGAACTCCAGAAATTTTTCGTCGCCGGCCTTCTTATCTCCGACTGCCAGGCAGGCCATCATGACGAAGCCGGCCCTTTTGATGTATTCTTTTTCGTTGGCGCTCCACTCAACGGCTTTCCCATAGGCGAATTTGGTGCTTCTGAACAGGTTCATGCAGCACTGATCGCAAATGTCCCACGAATCGAAATCACTGACCCATGAGTCGATCAGTTTCTCCGTAGTTCTATCGGGGTCGGCTATCATGCCGGCGATTATACGCGCCTCGTGTATGCCGGAACGCCATAGCTCTAAGGCCAGTTCGTGATCCGTGCCGATCTCCTTTGCGATGGCTCTCAGGTCAGGGATCGATACCCCGTAGGCTTTCGCAGGTTTTATTCCGTATCTAGCCATTCCTGCCACAGACTTCGGATTCGATAACTTCTGTAGTTTACGTATTATCTCGTCGTATCGCATAAAGAATATAGTTATATCGTATATATTATAGGGATTTGGCTGTAAAGTACAGGTTAATTCTCTGTAGGCCTACCATGCTTTGGTCGTCGCGAGAGGCAGGTCAACCGATGTCCCTGCGTTTTCACTAAGGGATTACACCTTGCTTAGCTTTTCCGGCGGCGGGTCTGAATGCCATACAGTTTTTCGACACGCCGTACACCTGAACATATATTGGAACCTCGGCTCCGTTTTGTACCAGAGATGTGCCATGGATCTTGTCCGGCCGACACGGCAGCCGAGCAGGCCGGGCGTGAACCGGCTCCATTCTGTTTTTCCGCATTTACTTCCGTCACTCTCGTTCTTGCAGACCCATTGCTGTGATGCCAGCGTCCACTTGTGTTTGCCGGCCTTTCCGTTTTTCATGCATTCCGGGCTTTCCGTAGACGACGGTTTGACCGCTGCCCTCACCGTCAGTTGGCATCTGCTGCAGCGGTAGCGTTTCAGTCCCGTCGACTGCCATCTGTGCCAGCGGTACTTCTCATCGACCTGGCCTATAGAACATCCCTTCAATCGCGGCCGGTTGATGGAGATCTCCGAAGCGTTGCAACCGCCGTTGCGGCATCTCCATAAGAAATAGCGCTTCTCCCCCGCGGACCAGACCGGCGTGGTATCGTCGGTGCCCGATGCGGGGAACCACTGATGCGGGTGATCGTCGCCCGTATCCGCCGGAGGGTATGTCTGGAGCCCCGACGGCGATATCTTATCATGCAGGATATTCTTAATGATATGCAGGGTTTCCTTATTCCACATGATGTCGGCGTGCCCGATGCTGGATGTGTCGAGATAATAGTTGCTGGCGCCTTCCAGCACCGCCGTGTGGTTCGGCGCTACCACAACATCGCCGCGGGTCCAGATACTGTGAAATTTTACATGCGGCGTGCGCTCCGGCAGCGAGTGCAATCGGCGCATGAATGGTCCGGCCAGCTGCGCCTGCTGATAGCAAACGGCGGCGCGATTCATGAAGGCATCGAAAGTTATATCTCCGATGCCGGGCATGAGCACGTGCGCTATCTGTTTTATCGGTATGGTGGTGCCGTGGAACGGCGTCGCCATAGTTATTACCCGCGTTATCTTCTGCTTCGCCTCCGGGTTGCCGATTTCGTCCCTGAGGTAGAGCAGGGCCACGATGCCTCCCATGCTGTGGCATACAAGGTTCACCTCGTCAGCCCAGCCCTCGTCTTTAGGCGACAGCCCTTCCGGCAGGGCGTAAGCTTCAACCTCTTTCGCCAGGAATTTCGCGTAGTAGTAGAAATCTTTGTTATGGGCCATAAACTTGCCTGGCAGGTCCGGCTGATGTACCAGGTAGCCCCTATCCTCGAAAAGGCGTTTAATGGCGTTAGGATTGCTTTTAGGCTGTTTCCAGACGGCGCTTGTAGCATCCCAGCCGTGCACAAAGATCGCGACCTTGGCAGTTCGTTTTTTTACCATATGAAATTATCCATTAACCATTGGCGGGCCAAAGAGGGTCGTTTACCAGATAATCAATCCCCTGTATCCCCCAATTCAACTTCGAGATAGGGCGGGTACAAGATTCGCTGCTATAAAAAATTTCTATGAGGGCTTGATTAATCAAGCCCCTACGGCCACACCCGGCTCCCCCTTTAGGATATAACTCTTCCGAGCCAATCGTCGATAGTTCTTGAATCGCTAATTACGCTTTTTCCATGTTAAGTTCGTCGAGTTTAGAGAGCAGTTCGCTGTTTTCAGCTATGTCCGACATTGAATTGCCGTAGTGCTTATAACGTATCATGCCCTTTTTATCTATTATCAGCTGCGCCGGCATGCGCCCCAGCTTGAATATCTTGACCTGCTGCCCGTACAGCTTGGACACGCTGTGTTCAGGGTCGGGCAAACCGATGAACGGCATATCATGGCCGCGCCACCAATCCGCGAAAGCCTTGGGGTTCTCCGGGCCTATGGCTATGACCTCGGCGTCCCTTTTCACGAACTCTTGATACTCCTGGCGCAACTGCGCCATATGCTTTCGGCAGTACGGTCAGACGAAGCCGCGATTGAAAATGAGGACTAAGTTTTTGTCGCCTTTGTACGACGAAAGCCTGACTTTGCGGCCTTCGCTGTCTGCGAGCTCGAAGTCGGGGGCCGGTTTGGACTCGATTATTTCTATGTCGCTCATACCATAACCTCCATTCCGATTGTATGAAGTTTAGCATGAATGCGGGTAAAGTCAATCGAAGGGGCTAAGCCGTTGGCTGCAACTCCGCTGCCGCGGGCTCGCTCTGTGCCGGCACCGCGCCGGATTTCTTAGCCAGTACGATCTCGACGGGCAGCCCAAGTTTTTTTATTCGAATGCTTTTCGACGTAAGGAAACCCGCTTCCTCTAAATCGTCCTGCACGTAGATAGGGCGGCAGTCGACTATGCCGGGAAACTTGTGATGCGCCCAGAGGTAGAGCTTGATCATGAATCCGGGCTCTTCTTTCTTCGATAGGGACGCTACGCATATCCGGCCGTCGTTCTTGAGAACCCTGCGGCACTGGCTCAGAACCGCGGGTATCTCCGTAGAGTGGAACAGCTCCACGGTGAAGCTCATGAATACGGCGTCGAATAGTTCGTCCTTGAAAGGGAGCTGCATGGCATCGCCGCGTTCCAGATAGACCCTGTCGTTGAGTCCCGACTTGCGTACCCTGCCGTTTGCGATTCGCCACATACCATCCGAGATGTCGATGCCGTATACCATGCCGGAGCGTCCCACCGATCGAGCCAGCGCGACGATGCAATGGCCTGTGCCGAATCCGATCTCCAGCAAGGTCTCTCCCTCTTTGGCGTCGATGAGCTTGAGTGCGCTGCTTCTGAGGCTGCTTTCAAATCCGTTCGACAGCAGATCGTACCAGCGGCTCAATCGGTTGTAGCTTTTCCTGGCGACCTCGCCGCGCTCCGTTTTCCGTCTTTCGTCTTCTTGCATCAGACCCTCCTTGCGATAGAGTTCCGTCCGGAAGAGTCGGGATCTCGGTCGTTCGTATCAGACTAGGATAAAAGGCGATTCGCGAATCGCCCCTACGGTAGTCGATATCACCTCACTTCGTAATAAATCGTTATATCCGGGGCTATGGTCTTGACCTCGGAGTCGCTGGCTAGCTTAAAGCGGAATTGCATTTCGTTCTGATGGCTGTCTATAGCCTCCTGCATATCGTCCACAGAATGTACCCAAAACTCATGCCTGGAATGATAGCCGTAACAATTTATCTCCCTGCTATTGACGACCTCTTCGCCGGGCGCGCCGAAGTCGCCGGGGTCGAGTGTGCCGTATGAAAGACGCTCGATGATTAAATCACCGACGGGGCCCTCGCTGCACGATAACTCCGGCCAAATATTTACGTATATATAGGCGGCAAGAACGGTGCTTCCATCGGGGACATCGTCGGGGAGGGTGAAGCTGAAGAAGTATCTCTGGGTGTCATCGTAGCCGAACCACAGGTTGCCGCTGTGTTCGCTGAGGCCGGTGACCACCGTTCCAGATGAGGTCACGTATCCCGAGTTCGCGGCGTCGGGGAGCAGCAGCGCCTCGCCGTCGGGCGGGGGATCCTCCCAGAGCGTGCAGTATGCTTCCAACGGCGACCATGCGTGGGGGAACTCCATGCCCTCGATGTAACCGGCGTCCAGATCGCGGCTGTCGCTGTCGCCGGCGTTGTTGAACGCCGTCAGGAGCAGCACCACGCTGGGCGGCACGGTCAGTCGGTTGGCCTCATAGCAGATATCGTCCCAGTTCTCCGGTGCAAGCTGCTCGCACACGCTGGCGTACATGCTGCTGGTCCATTCCGCGCCGCTGTCCTCCGGGTTCGGGTCGCTGTCCGTGTCGACATCGCCCTTGGCCGGGAACAGGGAACTGGTGGCCGTGAGCACCAGCTTGACGTTTGAGAGCTCGCTCAGGTCGTCGATGAAGCTGCCGATGTGGCAGGACTCCAGTAATATACTGAACGTCGTTCCAGGATGCCCCTCGATGAAATCGACCAGGTCGTCGGCGTACAAGACCGAGCCGCCCAGCACGATAAGGTCTATGTTGCCATGGCCGATCAGATAGATGGTGATATAGTCGTATCCGTCGGCGCATAGGTCGTCGAGAAGGGAAAACAGGTCATCGGGCGTGTTATCGGGGTCGGCGACCTCGTAGGTTTCGCCCGGCGTGATGTAATAGTCGAACAGCACCGACATCTGCCAGGCGCTCATGAGCCCGTCCCATCTAAGCGCCTCTCCGTCTATTATGCCTTCCACTATTACCGATGCCTCGCGCCACTGATGCTGCTGCGGCACCTGCACCTGCGGTGTGACGATATCTTCCGAATACGGACGCGCGACGTCCGCGCTGTAGAACCGGTTGTCCTCGTCCCAGTACTCCTCCTCGTCGTCGACGTAGCCCGGCGCCCGGCCGTTTATCAGCGGCCACCACGACTCTGTCGAAACGCTGATTTCACCGCTGTCCTTTCCGACTAAGACGAAGAGCACGTCGTGGGCATAGAATGTTTCGGGATGCAGGTCGATGAAATAAAAATAGCTCTCCTCGTCGATCACCTGCTTTTCCCCATCGTATGGCGCTATCGTGTCCCCCGGCTTCAGAGTGTCATCGAGCTTGAAGCCGATTATCGGCCCGTCGAAGTTCATCGGCTCGATGATGTAGTCGATTACGGCATTGGCCGCCGCTTGCTCGTCCAGGGGCGCGTTGGAGACGACCAGCGTCGCCGATTCCTCCTGGGAGCACGCACCGTCGTCGTCGCAGACCTTTAGCGATATAGTATGCTGACCTTCCGAGAGCGTGTCGATGCTTAGCGTCGATCCATTGCCCAGCGCGCCGTCGATGCTGGAGCGCCACTCGTAGCCGGCGATGTTGCCATCTTCGTCGCTGCCGTGGCCGGTAAATACGACGGTTTGTCCGGTTTGCGGGTTCGATGGTGAAATGGAATCGATATAGGCCGTCGGCGGCTTGTTGGGGCTGGAGCAGGCGGAGGCGATTAGCAGCGGCAGCGGCAGCAGCAGCGATATTGCGATTAGAGTTTGTAGTTTCAAGTTCATCAACCCCCTGTTATCCCCCGATTCAACTTCGAGATAGGGCGAACACAAAGGTTCGCCCCTACGGGGAATTTAAAAAAGATAGGAGACACCTCCTAAAGCCCCGGTCCTTCCATGATATTCAGAAATATGGAAGGACACATCTTTTAAACGCTTCCAACCAAGCTACCCTAAGTGAGAACGAGAACCACGCTGACTATGGAGAGCGCGAAGATCGTTGCGAACATACCCACCATCGGCCACTTACGCTGCTGGGCGAAGTAGCCCGGGCTGTTTATGACGGTGTAGATGAGCATGCCGATGGAAACGAGATAAACATTTTCCGCCCAGTCGAAATCGAGCAGAAGAGCGATACCGCCGACAATGAGCAGGGTGGCGGTCAGGAACTCGGCTGCCCAGTGGAAGCGCATCTCGATCAGGCCTCTGCCCGCGGTCGCATCGTCTTCCAGGCTGGGGACGCGCTTTTTAGCTATCGTTATCGTCCATTGCGCTATCATCATTACACCTACGATGATTGCAAATATGGATGCTAATAGCATTAAGCCCCTCTTATATCTCCTGTCTATTTTCGAGCGCCCTCGTCAGCGTAACCTCGTCGGCGTATTCCAGGTCGGCGCCGAAGGGCAGGCCCCTGGCGAGCCGGGTGACCTTTATTCCGAGCGGGCTGATGAGCCGATGGATGTACATCGCTGTGGCCTCGCCCTCAAGGTTGGGATTCGTCGCTAATATGACTTCTTTTACCTCATCACTCTTGAGCCGTTCGAGCAGTTCGCGCATCTTCAGCTCATCCGGTCCGATGCCGTCGGCTGGCGAGATTACTCCGTGCAGTACGTGATATAGACCTTTATATCCGCCGGTGCGCTCCAGTGGCAGGATATCGAGGGGCTCGGCGACGACGCATATCTTGCTGCGGTCGCGCTTGCTGCCGCGGCAGAACACGCATGGGTCCTGGTCGGTGATGTTCTGGCAGGTTGAACAGAGGATTATCTTGTCTTTGATGGCCAAGATGGCCTCGGCCAGGGAGCGGGCCTCCTCCTCGGGCATGCGGATGAGATGGTAGGTCAGCCGCTGGGCGGTCTTTGGCCCGATGCCCGGCAGCTTGTGAAACTCATCTATGAGCCGCGAAACGGGCTGCGCGGTCGGCACGTAGTCAAGATCCAAGCAAAAGCCTCCCGTTGTTTAAGTAAGGCCCGGTATATTCATGCCGGCGGTGATGGCATTGATACGGCTTGCCGCCAGCTCCTGCGATTTCTTCACGGCTTCGTTAACCGCCGTCAGCACCAGGTCCTGCAGCATCTCTATATCGGAAGCGGCCTCGGGCGCGATCTTAACCGATCTTATCTGCTGGTGGCCGGTGATGACTATCGTCACGGCGCCGCCGCCGGAGCTGATCTCCAGGATTTCGTTCTCCAGTTCCTGATGGGCTTTCTCCATCTTGGCCTGCATCTGCTGGGCCTGTTTGATCATCTTTTGCATGTCCATTATTCGTACTCCTCGTCAACAGGCAGTGCCCCCATCTTAAGCGCTTCATCCACGAGATAGCTCTTAGGCTTTTCCTTCTTTTCCACGATGATGCAGCGCAGCTTATACGGGCTGCCGAATATCTCTTTGACCTTGGCCTCTACCATATGGCGGTACTTGGGGTCCTCTATCTTCTCCTTGTGGAACTCGTAGTAGAACCCCAGTTCGATAACGTCATCCTTAACCGACACCGGCTCACAGGCGCTTCTGAGCAATGCGTCCAGATTGCCGCGCGAGCCCATTCCCTTCGTCGCCTTGATCACCTCGCCCCAGCGCCTGCGCAGTACCTCGATGGTAATTGGGCCGGCCGGCTCTTTTTCCATCGATGCGGCGGTAACCGTCATATCGGTCTCTGTTTCCTGTTCCTCCGGTTCGTCGATATCATCGGGTATGTCGGGCGAGGGCGATTCTTTAGGCGTCTCTATCGGGGTGGCGTCGAGCGTTTCTGACGGTGGCGATTCATGAATCGCTCCTACAGGGGTGATGTCGGCTGGTTTTGTTGCCTTCTCTCGGCGGGGCGCGATGCTCGGCTTTTCCGCTACAGGCGCTTCGGGCGCTGGAGTCGATATTGGCTTCTCCGTCCTGGGCGCCGGCGCCTCGGTTTTCTCGGCAACGGGCGCCGCGCGGGCGGCACGGTCGTCCCGGGCTTTGACCGTGCACTCGACGAGCGCCAGCTCCATGGGCAGCGATGAGAAGCCGTCGCACTGCATCTCCACCTCGCGGAACAACCGGGCCGCTTTCGATAACTGCAGCATCGTGGCATTCTCCGCCAGCTTTTTCATATCGGCGACGATCTCCTTGGGCGCGTTCACAGCCGTTTCGGCCTCTCCCTTCAGGAGGATTAGTCCGCGAAGGTACTCCACCAGTTCGCGGCAGAACTGCTTGAGGTCCACTCCGTCCTGGGTGATGGCATATATAGTATAAAGACCCGCAGTCAGGTCGCTATTAATTAGATGTCTGGCAAGCTCTCTCGCCCGGATGTCTCCGCTGATGCCTAGCATGGCCCTGACCTCGTCCAGCCCTATGTTGCTCCCGTATTGCGCCGCCAGCTGCTCCAGCAGATTCTCGGCGTCTCGCATGGAGCCGGTGGCGCTGCGGCTTATGATATTTAGCGCCGCTTCATCGATCTGTATGCCTTCGCTCTTACAGACCTCGGCCAGCCGTTTGGTCATGGCCGCCTGCGGGATGCGGCGGAAGTCGAAGCGCTGGCAGCGCGACAGAATCGTGAGCGGCACCTTGTGCGTCTCTGTGGTCGCTAAAATAAATAAGGCATGAGGCGGCGGCTCCTCCAGCGTCTTTAGCAGGGCGTTGGCCGCCGCGTCGGTGAGCATGTGCACCTCGTCGATGATGTAGACTTTGAACCTGGCCTCGCCGGGCGAGAAGCGCACGCGCTCGCGCAGCTCCCTTATCTCATCGATGCCGCGGTTGGAGGCGGCGTCGATCTCTATGACATCCATGGCGCGCCCCTCTGTGATGGACTGGCACATGGGGCAGGCGTTGCAGGGCTCCCCCTTGCCGCTCTTCAGGCAGTTGACGGCCTTGGCCAGGATGCGACCTGTGCTGGTCTTGCCCGTGCCCCTGGGCCCGCAGAAGAGGTAGGCGTGTGCCACCTTCTCCGTCTTGAGGGCGTTGAGCAGGGTTTTGGTCACGTGCTCCTGCCCCACCACCTCGGACAGGGTCTGCGGACGCCATTTGCGATAGAGTACCTGCGACGACATTTATTTATTCTCTGGATTTGGTGCGCGATATCGATTGGGAAAAGCAATAGACGGTTGGATAAATTGGTTTCTATATGATACCGTTTTGGAGGAGATTAGTAAACAAGAATTCCTATCGTTGTACGAAGTTATGAATCCCGGTTAGGTTCATCGAAGGGCGGGCATTAGAACAGCAATCTTGGTTGACAAAAGCCGTACGAAAAGATAGATTAATATTTCACCGGGCACGACGTGATCCGTATTTGAGGTAAGTTATGTGGTACTGCACCGTATGTGGTAAAAGAAATATCAGCGATGAGACAAAGTTGACGTGCGACAAGTGCGCTGAGACAGCTAAAGAGCTGGCGGCAAGAGGAAAGGGACTGCCTTCCTTATTTTGTCACTCCTGCGGCAACAAGAATAAAAGTGAGCCGGGTAACTGTGAAAGGTGTAACTACAATAAAGCTCAATCGGGGAGCCTCGTTATCGAACGAGGAGATGTTAAAGTATTATTCCAAAAGATTGACACTCTGCAACTCAGTATTGATAGGCTTCGCCCCGTGTTTTCTGGAGAGAAGGCGAATATCCCGGATAGAGAGGTTGAGTCCGAGAAAGAATTGCACAGGAGCAGGCATACTACTGAGGAAATCAGGACAAATTCGGATCGGGTCCCGTGTCCGGAATGTAATCCGGACGGGAATAACCCGCGTAAGGGGAAGTGCAAGTATTGCGATGGAGCGGGCGGTTGGCCGTGCCGAAAATGTGGGGGAGAGGGTGTCGTTAGGGATAGTGTAGTAGGAATTTTTACTGATGATCTGCCAAAGTGTCCGAAATGTCACGGGGGCAAGTGGTTTGGTTGTGGGTTGTGCGACACCCCTGCAACAGACATGGGTGACGGTAAGATGCGGCCGGGTGACGGATTGTGTCGGCGCTGTCATGGGACAGGTTATTTATAATAGCGGTTTAACGAATGAGGCCTTCTTTTGATTGAGGTCACGTCGCGTTAGGGCATACCGGTTTATGCAAAATCCTGCAATTCCTCAGCCCTTAAGCTTAAAAGTTGCCCAGCCAACCACAAAAGCGATATCAATAACAGCTACAAAACCGGTTAATACGTTTCTCTCCAAGTCCTCCGGTATAAGACTGATAACCGCCAGGGCTATGATGCTGGCCAGAAGGAAATACATTAAAGATTTGAAATGCTCCATAAGAACCTCCTGACAAACCTGTCCTGAAATTTAATATACAGCAAAACGCGTGTTAAAACAAACTGATTCCGGTGAATATTAAGGCAAGCGGTTCAGCATTAAGCTGATTTCCGAACCCCCTGTTAGTCCCCCATACGTTGGGGGACATGTAAAAAATGGGGGACACCCCCATATCCCCCGTCAGGAGACGACTCTCCTGCACCACTCTATTCCGATTGTCATTGCGAGTCCTTCCATGATAGAAGCCTTATGGAAGGATTCCATACACTCTGTTTACGGAAGGATGACGTGGCAATCTCGTCTACTATCAACCCCCTGATATCCCCCAGTCTTGGCTCTTCCATGATAATACTATTTAGAAGGATTCTGCGGAAGGAGGCTATAAGGTTGGGGGACACCCCCATCCTTCCGCGGAAGGATGGGCAGGATAAAGTTCTCCTGCACCTCTTTCAAAATATCGGCCTGTCCAGCGTCTCCGGTTGCTCTAGGCGAATCTTAAAGGAATCGGTTTTCCCCGGCTGTTTTGCTTCCTCTGAAACGTTACAGCAGCGCAGGAATTCCGCGGGAAGCGGGCCCGACTTCATGAGCGCGTTGTCGTCGAGCAGGCACGGGCCGTTGTACCAGCACTTATCCAATCCTTTGGCATCCTTAAAACTTCTCCTTAGCTGCTCTGGAACTATTAGTTCGACAATCTATTTCTGTATTCTCTGTTTCCGTTCTAGGATGCTTTTCAGAATGGAAGGCGCGGCTTCGTCATAGGGTTTGCCAGACTTGACTCCATTGCAGATAAGGCAACATGTCCGCAGATTTGCCTTTTCATGTGTCCCGCCTTTGACTTGAGGAATATAGTGATCGAGCGTGGCATTTTCCTTAGTGACTTTTTCGCCGCAGTACTGACATGTCCAGTTGTCACGATCGAAGACGACGAGACGCTTTGATGAATCATTAAAGTAATTCTCTTCTTCAACCTGTGAGACAGTTATAGCCATTTTCTGTTGAACCAAAGGGATATCACATGGGGGTATGACTGTATACAAGGTGCCTTCGCGATTTGTATCTCCTATGGTAATACAACCATGGTCTTCTAGACGCTTGATGACCTCTGTCATATGTTGGTAATTGGTCTTAATACCACGGGCACCTTTTCCATATCCGTCAGCCATCGTTCGCTTACCAATCCGGAGCTGGTAAGACTCGTTCTTGAGAAAGGAGTGTCGTAATAGGTAGAGGTAAAGCGAGGTTTCGTAGGGTGTGATTTCAGGAAGAAGGTAATCTACGAAATCACAAATCAACTCCTTGGTCTCGTCGTTCATTTCTTCTAGTTCTCTCTGTTTTGAGTGTAATTTTGTACTGCTTGGTGATTTTAGTGAATTATAGGCTTAGAGGTTAACATAGTCAAACGTTTTTCGGCACCGCTGATGTCAGCCCGTCTCAGGTCGGGTATTATTTCGCCGTTTTCTTTGCGCCACCGGTTCCAAGCATCGACGCCTTGCTTCAGTATCTTCAGGTGTTCTTCATTCGCCATTATTTTTGTGTCGACCTTCCGTTCAGTTTGCCGTGTAAGAGTTTATACTAACGGCGGGTTGGGAGCAACTATTTGTGATAGATAGTTGTGGGAAATACCCATTGACCCACAATGGGTAAGGTGGTATAATTGGGTTTGTAGCTGAGAGGTGATGCAAATGAAAGCAACAGTTCATATAGTTGACGAGGAGTTTGTGGAGATCGACACGCGCAAGGTGGACGAGCGGAAGCGCCTGACCCTGGGTGCTGCGTTGGGGGACCTGGACAGAGTGCGCATACTCAAGAATAATCGCGGCGAAATCTTATTGCAGCCGCTTGCGGATATCCCGGCTTCGGAGGTATGGCTGTACACTAACCGGGAAGCGTCCGAGCTGGTGCAAAAAGGCATCAAGGAAGCGGGCGAGGGGAAAGTTTCCAGGATGAATCCGGATAAGCTCTAGGACATCGCACGATGTTTGAGATATTCTGGACGGGTACCGCAAGGGATCAATACGCGCGTTTGAAAGCGGACTCATCGCTGGCAAAAAGATACAAAGCTGTTAAAAAGACCTTTCAATTTATTGCGTCCAATCCCCGTCATCCAGGCCTGCGCACGCACGAGTTCTCCAGCCTCAAGGGGCCGAACGGGGAGAAGATTTTCGAGTCTTATGCCGAGCAGAAAACCCCGGCGGCTTATCGGGTGTTCTGGTTCTATGGTCCAAACAAAGATCAGATTACGATTATCGCTGTAACACCGCATCCTTGAGGGTTATGGTGCTTTTTGATGCTATTGAAGGTGTTCTTCACTTTCAACAATTCCTGTAGATTTCGGCGAGGTGAATCCTTCCATACAATGTTGATCATGGAAGGACGCACCGAGCAAACAAGATTTAATTGGATAAAAATAGACTAAATTAGATAATAATATAAAAAAGAGTGTTGACACAGTATCTCACGTATGTTAAATTATTACTCCAGTGGGCCATTAGTTTTTCCCTTACAAAGTTAATCGGTCAGTATATTTTAGTTCTCGATAAAGGCAAACCACGAGTAATCGCGGGACGCAAAATACAGATCCTGTTAATCATAGGATGGCTGAATTGCCGAAGAACTAGCGTGAATTATTGCAGGCCTTTCTCCTTATGGAGATAGGCCTTTTTGTGTTAAAAGATGGATCATTAACAGGGGGTAGCAGTCATGAGAACATGTCGCAGTATTGGTAAGGCTTGTCTGAAGTGTTCGATATTAAACATAGTGCTTGTGCTACTAATGCTGATGACAGTAGTTCTTCAAGCTATTCCACCTGCACCTGTAGAAGCAGCGAGCATTGCTTCTTCACAAACACCCGACATTCATGTATATAATGATGAATTACCGACACCTACGCCAATACCTATGCCTACAACTACGCCGATGGTGGCAGCAGGAGTGTATCAAACTGCAGGGCTCTTCTCAAACGGCACTGTCGTCGCCACGGGAGAGAACAACTATGGACAGTGCAACGTGAGCGACTGGACAGATATCGTTCAGGTAGCAGCGGGTTACGAGCATACCGTGGGGCTCAAGTCTGACGGCACCGTCGTCGCTGTTGGAAGGGACGACCTCCATCAGTGCAACGTGAGCGACTGGACAGACATCGTTCAAGTATCAGCAGGGGAGAGTCATACCGTGGGGCTCAAGTCTGACGGCACCGTCATCGCCACGGGACGAGACATCGAGGATGAATGCAACGTGAGCGACTGGACAGATATCGTTCAAATATCAGCAGGCATTGTGCATACCGTGGGGCTCAAGTCTGACGGCACCGTCGTCGCCACGGGACGAGACATCGAGGATGAATGCAACGTGAACGATTGGGCAGACATTGTTCAAGTGGCAGCGGGTCATACCCATACTATAGGGCTCAAGTCTAATGGCACCGTTGTCGTGGCGGGAAGTAACTACTGGGGTCAGTGCAACGTAGGCGAATGGACAGGCATCGTTCAGATAGCAGCAGCTTACGAGCATACCGTGGGGCTCAAGTCTGACGGCACCGTCGTCGCCTCGGGAGAGAACGACAAGGGACAATGCAATGTGAACGACTGGGTAAACATTGATCAGTTGGCAGCAGGCGGATATCAAACCGTAGGGCTCAAGTCTGACGGTACTGTCGTCGCCACTGGCTGGAACTACTATGGGCAGTGCAACGTGGACGGGTGGAATCTGATATCTACACTGACTCCTACTCCTACCCCTACCCCCACACCCACAGAGTCTGTACCTACGCCAACCGCGGAACCTACATCACCACCTGAACCTATCATCTTTCCTGATGCAGCACTTGAAGCAGCAGTTAGAACTGCAGTGGGTGTTCCAGAGCCAGCTGATATTTATCAGGCTGATTTGGATGCAGTTACCGAATTTTCTCTTGACCAGGAACTTGGGATATCAGACCTTACAGGGATGGAGTGTTGGAGGACTTTAACACACTTAACGATTCAATCCAATGACATTATTGACGTATCATCATTATCTGGTCTTACGAATTTATCGTATCTTTGTCTTGCTGGCAATAAGATTAATGATATGTCTCCATTGCATGGACTTACGAATTTAACATATCTTGATATTTCCCGCAATAATATAAGTGAGGCAGCAGATCTTTCTACACTTACATCTTTGGATATTCTGTTTCTTGATAATAATCATATTTCTAATGTTTCGCCATTATCTGGATTGACTCACACAAATTACATAAGCATAAGAGGTAATAATGTAGAAGATATATCCAGTTTTTCAGCACTGATTGGTATCGCTGTTCTTTATATAGACGATAATAATATTAGTGATATATCTGTGTGTAGTGGTTTGAACTTATGGGAAATTTCTGCGAATGGAAATAATATCTCGGTTATCCCAGACTTAACTGGCAATGTGCATTTACAACGTTTGTATCTTGGTGACAATGATATTAGCGATTTATCACCATTAATAGGATTGTCGAATTTATTTGATCTTGACCTTTCATCAAATCATATTAGCGACTTTTCTGCTATAACTTCCTCTTCTTTGAGTAATCTAGAATATGTTAATCTTCAACACAATAGTATTAGCAACATATCTTGTATAAAGAATCTTACACATAGCCTAGAAAGGCTTTCTCTTGGACAGAATAACATCGATGATCTGTCTGTTTTTTCCGTAATGAGCGATGGATTGGTAAATGACCTTGGCTTATATGATTGCTGTATCGTTGATGCGTCACCACTCGTTGGAGCGCTTTTTTCTGGAGATAGCGTTAATTTAATTGGAAATCCACTAGATGCGTATAACTATGACGTTGTCATTCCATTTCTAAGGTCTGCTGGAGTTTATGTTCAGGCTGATCCTGATCCAAGGCTTCTCAGATATACTTTATCCTGCTCTGGATACTCATACAATGGTACAGAATATAGTATATATGGATGCATGTTTTATGAGACAGGTGGATATATACATTCAAGTTCTGATCCTTGGCCAATGTCTGGAGCCAACGACATAGATTGCATTCTTGTTTCTAGTGGGGGAGAAGAGCCAGGATATGTGATCTTCTACGAGCATGGCCAGAAGGACATTGTTGAAGCAAATATTGGTACAGTTGAAACATACTCTGAAGGCATATTCATTCCAACGGATTCAGTTTATGCATATCAAGGAGATCCCAGTGGCTGGACGTCTCTTGGAGACACTCCGGCATTAGTTGAAGATGTTGACACATATGAGTATGACCTATCCAACTCTGCATTTACATATAATGGAATAGACTATATTGCTGATGGCATGTTTTTATTCTATCCGGATGCTGTCGGTGGATATTATGGATTGGGCCAGTATCCAGATGATCTTCCGTGGGATATGACTGGAGAGAATGATATAGATTGTGCTCTTTACTTTTTAGAAGGATTAGGTTATGTAACTGCTTGGTTAGAGCATGGTTATAAAGGAGAACTTGAGAATCTTATAATGACGGCGACTGGCGTCTCTCCTGTTGCAGATGCATACTCGGAGAGTTTGTTTACTCAGGTTGACGGTGTTTATACTTATCAAGGAAATCCTAGTGGTTGGAGTGTTACCTCTGGTTGTACTGATTCTCCAACTCTTACCGGTAATAGCAAAGCGTGCAATCCAACAATAGCGATCGTAACTACTGAATCTATTACCGAAATTACGGAAACGGGATTTACCGGCAATGGAAACGTCATAGCTATATACAACGGCAATGCTACTAGGGTTGGATTTTGTTATATGGAAGGTGAATCTGGAAGGCCTGGTATTGAAGCTAATTATGAAGTTCATGAAGATGGCGATTTCGGAGTAGGGGCTTTTAACCAGTCAATAACGGGTCTTTCATCTGGAACGAATTATCGCGTTAGGGCTTATGCTCTCGATGCTGATGGCGGAATTAGTTATGGTATTACGGAAACAGTCAGGACTGATGGGGAACCTCCGACGCCAACACCTACGCCATCTCCTACTCCTACCGCTGTACGTACTGTTGTAATATTCAATTCGTCTGGGAATTGGGCGGTTCCTGAAGATGTTACAAATGTAGAAGTCTTAGTAGTTGGTGGAGGAGGTGGTGGTGGATATGGACAAGCTGGAGGAGGAGGTGGTGGTGGTGGTGTTGTCTACAAGAGCAGTTATCATGTTACACCTTTTGATAATATATCAGTAGTTGTCGGAGATGGTGGAAGACCTGCATCTTGGATTTCTGGTCATATTGATGGAACGAATGGTGGAGACTCATCATTTGGTGATATAGTTGCATATGGTGGCGGTGTCGGTGGCAGTGCGAACCAATATCCCAATGATGGCGGATGTGGAGGTGGTGCTCCTGGAAATACTGCTTATTCTCCTGGCAGAGGAAGCCAAGGCGGATCTGGTGGCGCTGGTTATGATCGTTGGAATGGTGCAGCTGGTGGCGGTGGTGGCGGCGAGCCAGAAGATGGTTTCCCTGGAGGTTATGGTGGCTATATAGGAAATGGCGGGCCTGGGGGTGATGGCTATATTTCATCGGTAACTGGTGTTGCTACATATTATGCTGGTGGTGGGGGTGGGGGGACTTGGCATGCGTGTGACGCTGGTCTTGGTGGATTGGGGGGAGGTGGGAATGGTGGTGGATACAATACTGGGTATACTCCAACTAATGGATCTGCAAATACTGGTGGTGGTGGAGGTGGTGGAGGATACGATACTGAGCCAGATTCTGGAGCGTATGGCGGATCTGGCGTGGTTATTATATCATTGTCGCTTACCAGTGTCAGTGGTCCCTATGTCGTCTCCATGGGATCGTCGGTAACCTTCAATGGTAGTGGCCGAGGCCCCATAGTTGATGTCGAGTGGAATTTCGGAGACGGCTCGCCCATTGAGTCTGGGACTTTGACACCGACACATACCTATACTTCAGTCGGAATATATACGGTCATACTTACTATTACCTATGGGGGCGGCATCGTCGGTACCGACTATACAACCGTGACAGTGCTGGAAGATTTATCACTTAATGTACCCTATAACGGAACACTGAACATAGGTGGCCATGAGCATTTATTCAGAGTGAATCTTTCAAGTGGTGTGCCATTGCGTGTGAGTCTGAACGATACAGCTTCAGTTAATCGTAATGAGATATATATTAAGCACGGTGCACTACCCACTACAAGTGACTATGACTATAAGTCCTCCGTTAACGATTCTGCTGATCAGGAAATATTTGTGCCCATGGCCTATGCCGGCACATGGTATATCCTCGTCTATGGCAGTTATGTCTCCACAGTGAGCAACTACACCCTGCTGGCCACTACAGGAGACGTCATGCTCGCGGGGGTAACCCCTGTTAGATATGGCATCAGTAATGCATCTGTGTTGACACTGACTGGCGCAGGCTTCGATACTACAACAAACGTCGCTCTGGTTAATGGCAATGGCACAGTTCGTACAGCTTCTGTGATATCCGTGGATTCCTTTACTCAGATTACCGCAACATTTAATCTCACAGACCTTACTACTGGCCTTTATACTTTGCGCGCCTCATCCCTAGGCGGAGGCACAAGTGAGTTGACGAATGCCTTTGAAATCTTGCCTGCAGGTGAGGCCAAACTGGAAACCAATCTCATTCTTCCCAGTCAGATGGGTTACCACATGCCAGCTACCATCTATATCGAATATGAGAATACTGGGAATGAATCTATGCCCGCACCAATCATTTCTCTAACCGCTACGCAGAACGGGCGTGAAGGAGCTTTCCTTACATTGGACCCAACGCTTATGGGTAATGGCTTCTGGACATCGGCGGAGCCGGCGGGTTTCAGCCACAGCATTCAGGTGCTCGCCAGCGGCGCGACCCCAGGCGTGTTGCAGCCAGGAGAATCTGGCCGAGTTCCGGTCTATTACGCCGGGTGGCAGCAGCCGTGGGATTGGAAATACCCACCACTCATGTTCGGCCTTGGCGTGGTTACGTCAGATGACACCACAGTTATAAACTGGGATGAGCAAAAGGATTTGATGAAGCCTGGAACCATGAACGCTGAAGCGTGGGATGCACTCTTTGCTAATTTTGTGGCTATAGCCGGCGATACATGGGGCGACTATGTGAAAATGATTGACGACAACGCTATCTATCTGGGGCAATTGGGCAAGAAGGTCAATGACATTGAGCAACTGGCGAACTTCACATTTATGCAAGCAGATGGTCTTAAGACCGCCAGCTGTTCTCAAACATCCAGTACAACAGACGCTAGTGTTCAAACCCTCGGAATTGCACTCACGTTCACACGCTTCCTCGCCGGAACGATTTCACAACGATTTGAACTCGGTCCACTAGGCCGTGGTTGGTCATACAACTGGCAATATTCTCTGCATAAAGCTTCCGATGGCACGGTTACCGTGCTGTTACCGAGCGGCGGGCAGCGCATCTTTCAGCCGGACAGCCGCAACAGCAACTACCTTTCCACCGGTACGGGCGTGCTCACTGCGCTGGAGGGTGGCGCTTTTAGCTTGCGCGAAGCTGACGGCATGCTCTACGTCTTCCGCGCCGACGGCAAGCTGGATTACAAGGAGGATCGCAACGGCAATCGAATCACAGCCGATTACAGCGGCGACCTTCTCACCAGCCTGACACACTCCAGCGGCCAGTACCTGCAAATCGACTACAATGCCGCAGGTCGGATACAGACCATCACCGACTCCCTCGGCCGGCAGACTCAATTCTCCTACACCGCCGACAACGAGCATCTCTCCGGCGTACAGTATTATGATGGGAGAACCGCGACCTATGTCTACGGCACAGGAGAGGTTGGAAGCCCCTACAATGCCCTTATTGAGATGTCAACCGCATGCGCATGTACATGCTCCTGCGACACGCAGTATTTCACCTATGACGCGCAGGGGCGATTATCTGGAACCTATAAGGCCGGGAATGCCGAAGCGGTGACCTACACATACGACATCGGTTTGGTAACAGCTACCGATGCTCTGGGGAGTTCAAGTAAATCCTATTATGACTATCTGGGCGCATTGGTAAAAACCGTGGATCCTTTGGGTAATACCATAATTACTGACTTTGACGAACAGAACAGAGTTGTCAATGTGATTGATGCGGCTGGCTGTTCTTACAGTTACCGCTACGATTCTGACTATAATCTTGTCAGTACTACCGACCAGATGGGACATATGACTCGTCTCAGCTACACCGAACCGTTCAATAGTCTGGCTTCCCGCACCGATGCCAGGGGATATGTAACTCAGTATGACTATGACGATTATGGCAATCTCATATCTACAAACTATCCCGATGGCAGTCGGCAGTTCTGGGCGTATGATACGCTGGGCCAGATCACCGAATGGACCAACGGACGCGGCAATGTTACGAGCTATGCATATAATGGCAACGGACAAATTACCAGCAAGACTTACGCTGACGGATCTCAAACCGAAGCAGTTTACGATGCCCGCGGCAACACGCTTTCTACTACAGACTCAACGGGCACTACCGCTTATACCAATGATGCCAACGATCGCCTGATACGCATTGACTATCCCGCCGGACAATGGCTGCAATTCACTTATGATATGATGGGACGGCCTGCCTCCAGTCTCGATCAGGCTGGCCATCATTTGGATTACCAGTACAATTCCACAGGCAGACTGGAGAGCCTGACGGATGAGAACGGCTCCGAGGTGGTGCATTACACCTACGATGCCGTTGGGCGCATGGAGCGCCAGACGCTGACAAATGGCATTTATACAACCTACGCGTACGATGCGGCAGGCCAGATGATATCACTTGTAAACTACAACGTCGATGGCTCTATCCTCTCCCGCTTTGACTATACCTATGATAGCCGCGGCAGGCGTATCTCAATGGATACACTGGACGGCACGTGGACATATGAATATGATGATACGGGCCAGTTAATCCATGCCGTATTAACCTCGACTAACCCTGCGATTCCCAATCAGGATCTGGGTTATGTTTACGATGCCCTGGGCAACCGCATTTACACTATTGAGAATGGTGTCACCACAGAGTACACAGTCAACAATATGAATCAGTATACGCGGGTAGGCGACACCACTTATTCTTTTGATGCCGACGGCAACCTTGTTCGAGAGGTTTCGCCTGGCGGCACTAACACTTACACCTACAATGACGAGAATCGTCTCACCTCTGTAACCAAGGGCGCTGACACGTGGCAATATGTCTACGATGTTCAGGGCAACCGTGTATCTTCCATCAATAATGGCAATGCTACCAACTACATTACCGAGCCGTTGGTCCATGGAAATGCTGTTGGTGAATACGATGCCTCTGGTAACATTATCGCCCACTACAGTTATGGTACCGGACTGCTGGCGCGCACCGATGCCTCGGGCGACGTAGCTTACTACACCTACGACGCAGGCGGCAATACACAGCAATTAGTAACAGTTACAGGTGAAGTTGCCAACAGCTATACATACACACCATTTGGTGAAACGCTTATAAAAGCCGAGACTATTCCCAATTCATTTCAGTTCGTGGGGCAGTACGGGGTGATGGCAGAAGGGAACGGGCTGAACTATATGCAGGCTAGGTACTACGATCCTGAAGCAGGGCGTTTTACGAGTGTAGATCCCTTGGGATATAGTGGAGATAACGTAAACCTGTATCGATATGTGACAAACAATCCTATCTCTCTGATTGACCCAACTGGTCTTTCATGGTGGAGTCATTTCTGGTGCGGATTCACGTGTGGTATCGAGGAATTCACTTGCGAGCTCTGGTGCCACCTTTTAGCACCTACTCTATTGTTGAAGGTAATATGTTCAGCAATTTGTTTGGCTCGTACGGCCTGGTGCATATATGAGTGTGCCGGAGGGGAGGAGCCTGAGCCTATTCCAACATTCCCTCCGGAAGAACCCGATGATAGTACTCCCGTTGTAAACGCAAGTGACCCCAACGGTAAGCTCGGCCCATCAGGTTTCGGCTATGAGGGTTTCATTCAGGCAAACAGTGCAATGTCCTACCGAGTAGATTTTGAGAACGATGCCAATGCCTCGGCTCCGGCGCAGCAGGTGGTAATCATGGACCAGCTCAACGCCAACCTTAACCGGAGCAGTTTTGAGTTCAGTGAATTCGGCTTCGGCGATCAGTTCATAACTGTTCCTGACAATACTCAGAATTACCAGACTACCGTACCTGTGAGCTACAACGGCGCGGACTTTGAGGTGCAGATAGATGCCGGCGTCGATCTGAATACGGGGCTGGTGACAGTAACCTTCCAATCTATTGACCCCGCTACCGGCCTGCCGCCCACCGTAGACATCGGCTTCCTGCCGCCGGAAGACGGCACCGGGCGCGGCCAGGGACACTTCTCATATATAGTCGATACTAACGATGGGCTGACCACGGGCATCGAGATACGCAATGTGGCGCTCATCTCCTTTGACGGACAGGAGGTAATCGCCACCAACCAGGTGGACCCGCATGATTCGTCGCAGGGCACTGATCCTGAGAAGGAATGTCTTAACACTATCGATGCTGTTGCGCCGACGAGCCTGGTTGATGCGCGACCGGCGACAGTTGACAGCGCCAGCTTCACCGTGAGCTGGAATGGCTCAGATGACGTTGGCGGTTCGGGCATCGCTGGCTATGACATCTACGTTTCGGATAACGGAAGCAGCTGCGTACAATGGCTGGCTGCTACCGCCCAGACCTCGGCTGTCTTCACGGGAATTCCGGGACATACTTACGGCTTCTACAGCAGGGCGAGTGACAATGCCGGCAACATCGAGGGTTATCACGCCACGGCGGTGGATACAACTACAACCGTGAATGGGACGGCACCTGTTCCAATGCCGACACCTACGCCTACGCCTATCCCCAACGTACCTCCGGTGGCCGTACTCGGCAGTTTCCACCCCGTGAGCGAAGGGCCTTCCATAAACTTCGACGGCGGCGATTCTTACGATACGGACGGCAAGATCGTTAACTATGAATGGGACTTCGGTGACGGCTCTGCGGCTGTCACAGGCGATGACACGCCGGCACACGCGTTCGGGGACAACGGTATGTATACGGTCACGCTAACCGTTACCGATGACGACGGGGCCACGGGCTCGGTCACAGCGGCCATGACGGTCAATAATGCCGCTCCGATAGTTAACGCCGGAGCTGACATGGACAATATAATCGCCGGGATACCGGTCAGCTTCAGCGGCAGCTTCACCGATCCCGGCTGGCTCGATACACATACCATCGAGTGGAACTTCGGCGACGGCTCGCCGGTTGTTACTGGCACGCTTACGCCGACGCATACCTACACTTTAAGCGGTGATTACACAGTAATTCTCACTGTAGCGGACGATGACGGCGGTGTCGGAAGCGATACATTGACGGTTCATGTGAACGCGCCTCCCGAGGCCGTGATCGGCGGTCCGTACGCAGACGATGAAGGCTCGCCGGTAAACTTCGACGGCAGCGGCTCGTATGATCCGGACGGTTCGATTGCGAACTACGAATGGGACTTCGGCGACGGCTCGGCGGTCGTCACGGGCGATGCGGCGCCTGCGCATGCATATGGAGACAATGGTGAGTACACGGTCACGCTAACCGTTACCGATGACGAGGGTGCAACGGATACGGCTACAGTAATCGTAACGGTAGACAACGTCGCTCCGACCGTGGATGCAGGATCGGATGTGTTTAATGCGATGGCAGGTACGCCCATCGACTTCAGCGGCAGCTTCACCGATCCGGGCTGGCTCGATACTCATACTATCGAGTGGGACTTCGGTGACGGCACGTCGGTTGTCACCGGCACACTGACGCCATCCCATACATATGCTTCAGGCGGTACGTATACTGTTACGCTCACCGTGACCGATGACGACGGCGGCACAGGCGTCGACACGGTCGTAATCACAACATGGAACTACGCATTCGAGGACACGGATAGAGGCACCGAGTTGAGGATAAATACGGATGAAAAGACATTTCAGTTTATCGCGCCTGATTATAACTCAGGGATTATAGATGCCAGTTTGATGCTGGTGCACTATCTGCGCCGGGGAACATGGATAAATATAGTACATATGGATGGTGAAATGATATTTACCGCCATTGCGAATGGCGGTGAGAGGGATACTTGCCAGGCGGTTTTGTTCGATAGGGTATCGAAGAGGATGTTTCATCTCCATGATGAATGGGGTATAGAATAGGCACCTTCGAGCTTTAAAATAGATGACCGCTGGTATAGGGATTGCTTCGTCGCCTGCGGCTTCTCGCAATGACGATAGAAACATAGGGGCGGGTTTCAAACCCGCCCCTATCTATACAGCCCGCCCATGTAAACCGGGTATTTCTCGCTGCTGTGTTTGGCTTCTTCTACCAGATCATCGATCTGCTTTAGCATGCGCTCCTTGTCTTTATTCGGAACACCATCGATTCCCCACATGTAGCGGTTGGCGATGTGGTCGCCGGCTATGAACTCGGCGTCTACGTTGAGTAACTCGACGAGGAGGCGCACTTCGCGCAGGAGTGCTTCCGTGGTCTGTCTGGTGAACTGGCCGTTCTCGTACCGTTTGTGCAGCGGCGTGTTCTCGGGCACATACAGCGTTCGCAGTCGAATAAAATGCGGGTTGACGGCGTTCAGGACGTGTGCCGTGCCGCGCACATGCTGCTCCCACATCTCGCGCCCGCCCAGGCCGGGCATGACGTACATGGAGAGCTCGAATCCGGCCTCGATGGCCTTCCGCCCGCCGGTTATCATCTCCTCCTGCGTGGCGCCCTTCTGAATTATCTTGAGCAGCTCGTCGTCGCCGGTCTCCAGCCCAACGTGCACGCGGGTCAGGCCCGCTTCGCGCAGCATCTTAAGTTCTTCGAGCGTTTTCTTGGCCAGCGTCTTGCCGCGGGCGTAGCTGGTCACCCGCTCGATGGTCGGGAACGTCTCGTACAGATATCGAACTATCTTGGCCAAATCCTCGGATTTGATTATCACGCTGTTGGAGTCGGCGATGAAGACGTTCTTGACATCGCCCTCGCTCAGCCAGTACACGCCGTTGGCGCGCGCTACCATGCCCACGTTGTTTATGTTTCCGGTCTTTAAGGCGTGGGACTTTATCTCGTCGGCGTGCTTCTTCATGGCGCGGATGTCGCTCTTGACCTCCTCCACCGAACGTATCTCCAGCTTGGTTCCGGGGTACATCTGGCAGAACTCGCACTTGTTCCAGGAGCAGTTGCGAGTCACGCGTAGCAGCAGACTATAAGCTTCCGTCGGTGGTCGATATGGCGGCTGCTCGTAGTAATCGTCGTTTATTTCAGGTTTCTTTTCCGTCATAGCTCGATTTTCCTGAGTATTATATCCTCGCGCTTCCTCATGGCGGCTTCCGATGCATCGTCCTGGTGGTCGTAGCCCAGCAAATGCAGCAGGCCGTGCACCACGAGCCAGGCCAGCTCGGCCTTTATCGTTTGTTTGTTCTCTCTAGCCTGCGATGCCGCCTGCGGGTACGATATTATGACCTCGCCCAGGCGCGATATTTTGTCGGGTGGGGTTACGAATTCGGTGTCGTCCCTGTCCTCGGTCAGCGCAAAAGTGATGACGTCGGTGGTCTTATCGACGCCGCGGTAGTCGCGGTTCAATCGATGCACTTCATCGTCGCCGGTGATGAGCAGGCTGAGCTCAACAGGACGATTAACTTTCTGCGTCGATAATGTAGTTGCAACGACCTCGCGCAGCCATTTCTGTGTTAGGCGTCTGCGATAGAGCGGTTTGATGTCGATATTTATTTCGTGTGCTATCAGATGGTCAACCCCCTGAATCCCCATACATTGGTCATCGGGTAGGGGCGAACCTATGTGTTCGCCCACTTCGGGCAGACACATGGGTCTGCCCCTACGGGACACCTCTTTTTTCGACCTGTCATTGCGAGTCCTTCCATGATATCACGGTATATGGAAGGACGACGCGGCAATCTCGTCGTTTATATCGCCTGTTACAAAAGGAGATTGCTTCGCTTCGCTCGCAATGACAGCGGGCGAATGGCCATTCGCCTTTACATCTGGATTATCCTTCTGCGGAAGGATGATGACACAAGGAAAAACCTTACAATTCGATTGTAACACCAACGACGGATGGCGCTCAACCGTGAATCGTCGGTATGGGGGACTTGCTAAAGCTTGTCGACGTGGCTTTTGACCTCGTCGGCGACCTCGATCTGCTGAGCGCGCCTGACCAGCTTGATGGCGTTCATGTCGCAGTGGGTCACGCACACGCCGCAGCCGATGCATTTATCGATATCCACCTCGGCCACATCTTCAAGTTTCAGCGCGTTCACAGGGCACATATCGATGCACGCGCCGCATGCGGTGCATTCAGCTTCATCGATTACAGGAATGAAAGGGGAAGGAATCATCGTCTGTGTGTTCAGCTTGTGCAAGCCGATGAAGAGCGGGCAGCAGTCGGTGCAGCAGTTGCAGATGAATCCTTCGATGTTGATGGTGTGCACCAGGCCTTCCGCGTTGGTCTTGCGCAGCAGGTCAATCGCCTCGTCCAGCGTGATCTCGCGGCCCATCCCGTGCTCGACGCACCATCTTCCCGTGTCCCCGGAGTGGAGGCAGGTCTGCAGCATGTGCTGGCAGTGGTCGTCGGGCTCGCTGATCCAGTGCGAGAGGCGGCAGGGGCAGGTCGACAAACAGAAGAAGTTCTGGCTCTTGAGGAATTCGACGAGGTTCTCCTCCGGCTTGGCGTCCTCCGGCAGCACCCAGGGGTGGGCCCACACCGGCGCGAAGGGGAAGCCCAGCTTGCACATCTTGTCCCGTATCCACTCGTACAAGGTCTGGTGCAGATACTTAGCCAGTTCCAGGTCGTAAGGGAAGCGGATGTTGCCCATAAGCCCGGTCTCTGTAAAGCCCGGCGCGCAGCTGCCGAGTATGCGGTATTTGGGATCTTCCTTGCCCGGATCTATCCACATCGTTCCTTTGTCCGCCATCGTGTTCATGATCTTCTTGAGTGCGGCCTTGTCCTTGCCCGTCTTGGCCGCTATCTCGTCCAGCGTCATGCCCTTGAGCCCCACTTCGAGGGCCAGCCGCGCTTCGTCGGGCGTCATCTGCAGGCTCAAGAGCTTCAGAAACGCAGGGGTAATTGATACGCCGACGAAATGCGGGTCGTCCCGGTTGATCATCTCCGCGACTTCCTGGTACAGCTTTTCGTTCTCCATAGCGGAGCCCCCTTTGACTCGTATTTATCGGCGCCGGCTTCCAGACACTATCGGTGCTTTTGATTCAGCTAGTTCTTAGGTTTGCCCGGGTTCAAGCGGGAAAACGTCGCAGTACTCTTGAGGCGTTATTTCCCCTTGCTGAATCTGGATATCATGTCTTCTAATTGTAGCATCAGCGATAGATCGCCCTCAACCTTGAGCTTGCCGCCCATGAAAGCCTGTACGCGGTCCAGCTTTCCGCTCTGGATGTCATCCCAGTCCTGGGCCGTGGCGGTCACTGTAGCGCTGGGCGTCATATCCTCGACGGTACCCTCGTAGCGCCGGCCCACGCCTTTGTCGGAGATGAGATACCAGTCGCAGCCTCCGGGGCCGGTGAGATGGAGTTGCACGGCCACCTTCACCTCCTCGATCTTTGTCGATTCCCTTTTCTTGCCTCCCGGCGCGGGGAGGTCCAGCAGCTCGGCCAGCCGCTGGGTGCAGGCGTTGTCGATCTCGAAGTTCTCCGTTGGCGACGGCGCGCCGGTGGCCTTCATATGCTGGGCGATCTTGGCCATGACCACGCCGAACTTGAACGCGGCCAGCACCTCGAAGTAATGCAGGTTCTGTACCTTCCACCCGGTCAGCTTCTCGTAGCGCTCTATCGTTTCTTCCTGGTCCGGGAAGCCTTCCAGGCGCGGTATGCCGTAGCCCAGGCTGTGGTGCCAGTCCAGGAAGAAGAACCACGCCAGGTCGGATATGGGGTCGCATATGGAGGCCATCTCCCAGTCGAGGACGGCGACCACGTCGAAATTATCGTCGTAGAGGAGGTTCGGTATGCGGCAGTCGCCCCAGCACAGCGTTACGCGCTCGGGGACGAAGCGTTTCTCCTTGAGCCACTCCAGCGCCTTGTCCAGAATCGGCTGCGGTTCCTTGCGCACCCAGTTCAGGTAGCGCTCGTAGTAGTCCAGCTGGCGGTCCAGCGCATCGGTGCCTCCCTTCGGGATGCCCATGAAGGAGAAATCGTACTTCTCCCAGTTCAGTTTGTGTATCTTTGCCATCATATCAAGGCAGCCCCACCACATCCTGGCCCGCTGCTCCGGGGTGCTCTCAACGCAGAGCCCGGCGGAGTGGTAGGGGGGCACCTCGCAGGCGGTGATGCCGGGGATGAATCCCATGATGTAGAAAGGACTATCGAGTATGGATGCATCCATTTCGAGCCAGTATGTCTTAGCTACAGGTATGCCGGATTTTTGCAGTTGCTCGATGGTATGGAACTGCATCGCCAAATCGTAGTCCAGGAAGACCGGATAGTCCTGTGGCTGCCAGCGCAGCACAAGCTTCTCCATTTTGCTCTTGCCGCCTTCCTTCCAATTCATGTCGAAGAAGAAGGTCTCGTTGGCGAAGCCGCCCGCCGAGCGTTTCAACGGAGAGATCGTCAGGTCTACGGCGTCAGGCATTTTGCCCTGGATCCATTTCTCCAGTTTCACCTGCATCTTCGCGATATCTATATGCCGGTCGAACATCGTATCCCTCCTCGAAAGTTACCTTTAAAGCAGGGCCAGGGTGCCCCAGCCGCCGTTGACATCGAAAGTCTGCCCTGTGATATAACCGGCGCCGTCGGATGCCAGGAAAACCGCCAAAGGGGCGATGTCCTCGGGGCGGCCCAGCCGCTTCAGTTGTATATCTTTTGCCGCCTCGGCCCTGCTCTCGGGCGTGGTCCACAGCATCTCGGTCGAAGACGTCAGTATCTTGCCTGGAGCGATGCAGTTGACGCGGATATTGTAAGGCGCCAGCTCGCAAGCCAGAGTCTGGGTGAAGTTTATGATAGCTGCTTTGGTGGCCGCGTACGGGGCGAACATGGGGGCGGCGGTGCGGCCGAAGAGCGAGCTTATGCTGATGATGTTTCCCGATTTCTGTTTGATCATAACTTTTGCCGCGGCGCTGCTGAAAATGAAGACGTGCTTCAGGTTGCCGCGGATGTTCTCGTCCCATAGCTCCTCGCTCATATCCGCCACCGTCGACGGGAAGACACCGGCGGAAGCTCCTCCGGCGTTATTTACCAGTATGTCGATGCGCCCGAACTCGTCCATAGTCCGCTTTATCGCGGCGTCCACGTCGGCGGCCGAGCGAACATCGGTCGGGATCGCCATCGCTTTTCTGCCCCTGCTTCGGACCTCGTCTGCCAGGCTATCGATGTCTTTGGCGGTGCGGGCCAGCGCTACTACGTCGGCGCCCGCCTCCGCCAGGCCGAGCGCGATCCCCCGGCCGATGCCCCTGCCGGCTCCGGTGATGACAGCCACCCTGTCCGTAAGTTTAAATTTATCTAATATCATTTTTGTACCTCTGATTGGGGATTATCAACACTCTATATCTAATTTGTCATTGAAAGTGGTCCTTCCGCGATATCGAGGTATCTGTAAGGACGACGCAATGACAGACAACGATTCATGAATCGTCTCCTCTGCTAAAACCCGTATTTAGGGAAGGAGCCGAGTATCAAGTTCTCGATAATGCCGTAGCCGGTCTCTTTGCCGCAGCGGTACTCGCATACGGCGTCGTCCAGGCCGTGAACCTGGTTTGCTACCTTCGGATCGGATACCTTCCACTTCTCGCCGGCTGTCCAGTACGGCCCCTTCCAGATGCCGTGGTAAAATCCGTCATAACCTACATAGCCGCCGCCCATCAGGTACATGGTGGTCAGCTGTTTCATCGATATTTCTTTTTTCTTGCCGTCGGCGGTATGCAGGACAACCTCACCCGATTTCATCCTGCCGCTGCCGGTGTGATATTTGAAATCGTGATCCACCTTCACGATCGGTATCTCTTCTTTGTTCTTGCCGAATCCGTACATCACTGCGCCGGAGAGGTATTCGACCACTCCGGTAGACTTTTCGATAAGGTAGTAGGTGACGCCCCAGTCCTTGAACTGGGCGGTGAGCCAGTTGATCATCAGATTGGCAAAGAAGGAGATGTCAGGCGACTGCACACCCTGCTCCGGCGCGCCCACGCCCATGCGTATGCCCCACGAATGATCGCGCTGGGCGCGCCACGACTTTTCGTCGACATCGTATTTCTTGCCGTCCACCTTGATCCAGCCTTTAGCCGTGCCAAGCTGGCACATGCGGCAGGTGTTCATGAATATGCGCCCCTTATCGCGGCGCACCTGCGGTATCTCCTCATGGGCCGGCATCCTGCCCGTGAACTCCAGGTCGTAGCTGATACCCTTGTCGTTCTTGTCGAGCCTTACCCGTATCCGCTTGAGCGGCTCGACGATCTCCCACGAGAGCGGGCCGACTACCAGTTCATCGGTTTTTGGTCTGAGCTCGCGCGAGAGCCTCATGTTGTGCTGGATCTTGTTCTCGACGTTCACGCAGCCGTAGCCGTCCATTACGTTGCGGTTGGGGTAGTAGCCGAAGCCCGTGGCCAGAACTATCTTCCCCGTAGTGTCATGCACGTTCATCCAGTACTTCTCGGTGAACTGGCGGTCGCTGTCCAGCACATGGTCCAGCGTGTCCACGATCTGGTGACAGTTGAACTCGTCATATTTCGTTAACATAATCTACCTCCACGATGCTTATTGCACTAGTAAACATTTCATTGCTACAAAGTTCAACGGCTCAATTATTTCAGGCCCGGCGGTTTCACTAGCTGCTATTTTCCGAACATCTTTCTTTCACGATAGTACATCTGTACCATCGGCGCTACTCTCGTTCCGGAACTCACCGCCTGGTGGGTACCGAGATAACCGGCGCCGCCGGCGTCGTGACCAACGTAGAATAGCCCTCCTATCGGTGCCTTGACCGATGGCTTACTCCGTCCGCAGTAGCCAACGCTAACCGCAAGTCCGACCGCCTCCCCGCCTACACCTGGCAGGACGGAGTCCCTGCTCAGTGATGCCACCTGGGCTGGGCCTACATAACCTTCACGAGCTTCAATGTATTTCGATTCTGCCGGGAACATCTCAATAAACTGCTCATCCACCTTTTTCTGCAGTGCCTTGATCGATTTATCTTTCGGATCCGGTGAGCACCAAGTGCCCACCAGCAGCATCTGTTTGCCTTTGGGCGCCATCTCGTTATCGAAGTGCGCCGGGTTCACCGCATAGAAAGATACGACATCGGGTATTTTGCCGTTCTTCATTTCCTCAAGGCGGGCGGTATCCAGATAACTTCTCTCCGACGTGCCGACGTACACACCGTGCTCCATAACCGGCTCCTTAAATATGTATCGTTGGCAGCAGAAACCCAGGCTGGGGACTATGCCCTTAACGTAATTCACATACGACTTATCGAAATATTGTTCTCCGACCAGTTTGAGCACCGTTGGCTGGATGCCCGCGTTGCTGACAATGATCGGAGCCCTGTACACCTTGTCCCTGGTAGCGACACCGGCTACCTGCCCGTCTTCGACAAGGATGCGCTCGACACGCGCCCTGAGCTTCAACTCGCCGCCATTCGCCTTAAGCACGTTGATAATGTCTTCAACCAGCTTGGAGTAGCCACCCCTGGGAAAGCACGGCGTTGTTCCCGCAAAAATCTGCATGATTTTGGCTAGTTCCCATATGGCTACGAGCTCGTAAAGGCCGGTGGCCATCACATTCGATTGCACGGCGAGGAAGCTGAAAAGGGGCTTAGGCAGGTCGCCCTTCTGGGCCACCCACTGCTGAACGCTAACATCGTTCAGGGCGTCCAGCTGCTCCGGTGTCATCAGCGCCATCTCAGCCAGGATGTTCAAGGCCACCTGAGAATCTTTCTCGCTGAGTTGCCATGCATTAAACATATTCAATGTCGAGTCCAGACCCTGTGGCCCGGCCGCATTTATTGAAGGAATCCACTTGCCTTTCGGCTGCCGGTACATCAGGCAGTTGGACCCGGGGATAATGTCCAGCTTCTGCTCTATGCCCAGCTGCTTGAAGGCATCCACGAACGGCCCTGATTCCCTGGGTATGCCGAATGTGGGCCACATCTCGCTTTTGAAGCCGCGGGCCGAGATACCCATCTGCTTGCCGCCGACGCGGTTGTTCTTATCCAGCAAAAGTACCTTGAGGCCCCATTTTGCCAGTAGTGCACCGCATACCGCACCTCCTAACCCAGCTCCAACAACGATAGCATCATAATTCTTATTCATATTTCTCCCTAGAGCCCTTTTATTGATTATTGGAGCTTATCCTATGTGATCCTTCACATCCGCCGGTATCTCAACCTGCTGGGATCTCCTCGCCAGCTTGATGGCGTTCATATCGCAGTGTGTCACGCACACGCCGCAGCCGATGCAGGTATCGATATCCACCTCGGCTATGTCTTCTAGCTTCAATGCATTTACCGGACAGAGGTCGATACACGAGCCGCAGGCGGTGCATTCACCCTCATCGATAACCGGGATGAAGGGGGAAGGTATCATCGTCTTTGTATTAAGTTTGTGGAAGCCGATGAAAAGCGGGCAGCAGTCGGTGCAGCAATTGCAGATGAATCCCTCGATGTTGATAGTGTGCACCAGGCCTTCCGCGTTGGTTTTGCGCAGAAGCTCAAGCGCCTCATCGAGGGTTATCTCGCGGCCCATCCCGTGTTCCACGCACCATCTGCCGGTGTCACCGGAATGGAGGCAGGTCTCCAGCATATGATCGCAATGGTTCTCCGGCTCGACGAGCCAGTGCGAAAGGCGGCAGGGGCATGTCGATACGCTGAAGTAGTTCTGTCCTTTGAGGAAATCGACGAGGCTCTCCTCCGGCTTTGCGTCGCCGGGCAGCACCCAGGGATGAGCCCACACCGGCGCGAAGGGGAAACCCAGCTTGCACAGCTTGTCCCTGGCCCATTCGTATACTACCTGGTGAAGCGTTTTCCCCAGCTCCACGTCGTAAGGGAAGCGTATATTCCCGAACAGGCCGGTTTCCACGAGGCCCGGCGCGCAGCTGCCCAGGACGCGGTACTTGGGGTCTTCCTTGCCCGGATCGATCCACATCGTTCCCTTGTTTGCCATGGTGTGCATCATCTTCTTCAGGGTTTCCCTCTCCCGTCCCGTTTTCTGCGCCAGTTCGTCCAGCGTCCCCCCGGTGAGTCCCACTTCCAGTGCCAGTTTAGCCTCCTCCGGTGTGAATTGGAGGCTGAGTAACTTGATAAAGGCGGGGGTTTGCGGCATGCCGAGGATGTGCGGATCGTCTCTGTTTATCATCTCCGCCAGTTGTTTGTACAGCTCCTCACTTTCCATTTGCTGGTCCTCCTCTTACTGTTTTTGACACCTTTCGATTTGTTATTTAGATTGGATGTTATTCTCTTGTGAAGTCGTTACGGATTGATCGGGATGCGTTTGTGGGTGCGGATATCATTTTACACATGAATACTTAGTCTATGATACGAGTATGCCCGGTTTAGTGAATAATTGCAACGGAATTAATGCTGTAGTATTTGCTATAAAATACTTAGTTAAGTTAAGTATTATTCTAAAGACGAAAGATAAGTTCTCAGGTTAAGTTTTTTGCTTTTCAGCCCCATCTTGATTCTCATATTGTACCTGTGGGTTTCAATGGTCCGTGGCGACATGAAAAGCGTGTCCGCGATCTCCTTGGTCGTTTTGCCCTGTTTGACCAGGTTGGCCACCTGAATTTCCGTAGGTGTGAGCTTTATGTACTTGGCGGAAATGCCGTGCAGGAAGGGCGAAGCGATGTCTTTAAGGTTTTCCTCCAAGTTATTGAGATAGGTTTGTTGTATGTCCTCCAGCCTGGTTTTTTTCAGTTTTTCCAGATAAGGCATGACGAATTCCGTGATATTGAACGTGATCTTGTCCTGTATCTCGGCCTTAACCTCTTCCACCTGCTTCAGCATAACCTTCAGCGCGGCGTTCAGCTCCTCCAGATTTAACGTGCGCTCCTTAAGCAATTTGTCGAGCTGTTCGGTATGCCTGCGCAGGAGCTCCTCCTCCCTCTTGCGGGTGCTGATATCCCTGATGATGGCCAGTATTCCTATGGTCTTGTCGTCCCTCTTTATCAGCCTGGGATTGACCTCCAGATATATCTTCTCCCCTCCTTTGCGCCTGGCTTCGAATTGGAGCACCTGTGTTGTTGAGGTCTTACCTGAGAGCAAGTTCTGTGTTTCGTCGATAAGCCTTTGCCATTCCTCCGGGCTGAGCACGTCGAATTCGTAGAACTTTTTGCCGATAGCCTCTTCGCGCCTGTAGCCGAAGATATCCTCCACCTTGTGGTTGATGTCGATTATGGTGCCGTCCGCGCCGATGTATATTATCTCGTCGTTGGCGTTCTGGAAGATGGTAGTGAATTTTGCTTCGCTCTCACGCAAGTGCTCGATAGCCTCAGAGAGTGCGGCGTTTTCCCGCTCCAGCGCCTTGATGCGTTTCTGCAATTCCTTATCGGCCATGCGAAAGTTGCCTCCTAACGCAGCGATTGATGATTTGACGCCATTTACAGGGTGACAAAAGTATCGTGTAAAAGGAGGTTAGTTGTCAACTCATTTTCGAATCCCCTGTTAGTCCCCCATACGTTGGTCGCTGGCGTAGGGGCAGGTCCTTCCAGGGAAGGAGCGCCCCTACCGGTTCATCCGTCATTGCGAGGAGGCGAAGCCGACGTGGCAATCTCGTCGTTTGTATAGCATTTAGTAAAAGGAGATTGCTCAAAGATTCAAGATAGAGAATGACTCGCAATGACAGAAAGGTTCAGTGCTTGACGCCAAACTGGCGGGGAGTTATCATCGCAGAGATACCATGAATTTCATTGATAAACTGCTGAATTCGGCCAGAAGCAACGAGAGCCTGCTATGCATAGGGCTGGACCCGGACCCGGAGCTGATGCCTGAGGGTATCAGCGTGCTGGAATTTAACGAGGCTATCGTCGAAGCTACTTACGACCTCGTCTGCGCCTATAAGCCCAATCTCGCATTCTATGAGGCTATGGGCGTCGAGGGACTCAGGGCTCTAGCGGCAACGGTCGGATGCATTCCGGACACGGTGCCGGTCATCGGAGACGCCAAGCGCGGCGATATCGGCAATACGGCCAAGGCTTACGCCAGGGCCCTGTTCGAAGGATACGGTTTCGATGCGGTGACGGTCAGCCCGTACCTCGGTGGCGATTCGATTGAGCCGTTCCTCGAATACGAAGATAAAGGCATATTCGTTCTATGCCGCACCTCCAACCCGGGCTCATCCGACCTGCAGGAATTGAATGTCGGGCAGCAGCCTTTATACGAGGTCGTAGCGCGCAAGGCTCTGGAATGGAACAAGAACGGTAATATCGGCCTCGTGGTCGGCGCAACGTATCCCGATGATATCAAACGTGTACGCAACATATGTCCCGACATGCCGATACTGATACCGGGTGTGGGCAAACAGGGCGGAGACCTGGCTGCTGCGGCGCGCAACGGCGTCGACGCAAATAAAGAGAAAGCTATAATCAACTCCTCGCGCGGCATAATATTCGCGTCAAAGGGTAAGGATTTCGCCGAGGCGGCGCGCGTTGAGGCCATGAAGATGCGCGATGAGATCAATCGCTGTCTGAAGGGCGGCTAGCGGTGGAGGTAAATATTGGGGATGTGGTTCGCTTCAGCAAGGCGCACCCGTGCGGCGGGGACCGATGGCTGGTGGTGCGGACGGGCGTCGACATCGGCATCAAGTGCGAAAAGTGCGGCCGCCGCGTGATGATGGAGCGACCCGAGTTCGAGAGGCGAGTGAAAGAAGTCGTATCGCGCGGCAGTGTCGATAGTAAATAATCAGCCGCAGTTTATTGACATAATGGAGAAGGGGTAAATGAAAAAGAATAGTTTCGGCGTGCTGGACGCCATCGGTAATACGCCTATCGTGAAGATAGAGAATATCTACGCCAAGCTGGAGAGCGTGAACCCCAGCGGCAGCATCAAGGACCGGGTCGCCCTCGGTATAGTCGAGGACGCCGAGCGCAGGGGCGAGCTCAAGAAGGGATACACCATCGTAGAGGCCTCCAGCGGCAACACCGGCATATCGCTGGCCATGGTGGCCATGGCCAAGGGCTACAATATGATCGTGGTCATGCCGGAGAACATGAGCGAGGAGCGCAAGCAGATGATGCATGCCTTCGGGGCCGAGCTGGTGCTGACCTCCAAGGCCGGCAGCCTGCATGAGGCCATTCAGCGCGCGGAGGAGATCGCCAAACGGCCGAAGCATTTTATCGCGCGCCAGTTCTCGAACCCGGCCAACGTGAAGGCGCAGGAGAAGACCGGCAGGGAGATACTGGACCAGATAGGGCCTGTCGATGCGGTCGTGGCGGGCGTGGGCACGGGCGGCACGCTCATGGGCATATCGAACGTGATGCGCAAGGCCAATCCCGATGTCAAGGTCATCGCAGTGGAACCGGAGGAGGCATCGGTGATGTTCGGCGGCAGCGATGTGCGAATCGAGGAGCATAAGATACAGGGCATCGGCGACGGCTTTATCCCCAAGATCGTCGATATGAGCAAAGTCGATAAGGCGGTCACCATAGGCAGTAAGGAGGCCGTTGATATGGCGCGAAAACTGTGCCGCAAGTACGGGCTCCTCGTGGGCATCAGCGCCGGGGCCAACGTCGACGTGGCGCTGAAAATGTCCAAGAAGTACGAGAAGGTAGTCACTGTTCTTCCCGACCGCGGCGAGCGCTACCTGAGCATGGATTTGTTCAAGTATTAGGTCGATTTAAAAAATAATCCTCTTTAATCCCATAATTCGATTTCGAGATAGGGCGATCACAAGGATCGCCCCTACATTTGGATGACGAAACGGGAGGCTCGATATGGCACAGGCGCAGGAGTATCTGGTAGACGTGCTGGTGGTCGGGTCCGGTGGGGGAGGGATGACGGCGGCGCTGGCCGCGGTCGATGCCGGTCTCAGCGCCATCGTAATCGAGAAAAGCCCGGTCTACGGCGGCTCCACGGCCATGTCCGGCGGGGCCATCTGGATTCCCAACAATCATCTGATGCCGCGCGCCGGCGTCAGAGACTCGGCCGACGAGGGGCTGGCCTATCTCAAGTCGATCACTAAAGGGGTGGTGTCGGATCAGCGGCTGCGCGCCTACGTCGAGAATGGCGCCGAGATGGTGCGATATCTGGAAGAGAACAGCCGCGTACGTTTTCAAGTCGTCCCCGGCTACTCGGACTACTACCCCGATGTCGCCGGCGCTAAATGGGAAGGCGGACGCACCATAGAGCCCGTTCCCTTCAGCGCGTGGAAGCTGGGCGCGGAGCGTAAACTGATGCGCCCGCTGCATCCCCAGGCGCGGCTGATGGGCCGCATCATGGCCACGGCCTATGATGCCCACCGCATGATGGACACCTCGCTCAAGGGACGCATGGTGACGGCCTCTATATTCGCACCGTATTTCGTCAACCCGGCGCGGTTCATTACGCCGTCCGATACGCGCCTGACGCTGGGCAACGCCACCATCGGCCGCCTGCGCATTTCGCTCGTGGATAGAAAGGTTCCTTTGTGGCTGAACACATCGGCGAAGCATCTGCGTATCGAGAACGGCCGCGTCAGCGGCGTCGAGGCGGAAAAGGAAGGACGTTCGATACTTATCAAAGTAAAAAAAGGCGTGATACTGGCAGCGGGCGGTTTCGCCCGTAATAAAGCTATGCGCGAGAAGTATCAGAAGCCTCCCGTATCGGACCGATGGACGGTGGCCTCGTTTGACGATAGCGGCGACGCAATTCAGCTGGGGCTTGAGGCTGGCGCAGCACTCGATTTGATGGATGACTCCTGGTGGATGCCGACAACGCTGGTGCCGGGGGACGAGATGGCGCAGATGATAATACCGGAGCGCTCGCTGCCGCGCTCAATCATCGTCAATAATAGGGGAAGGCGCTTTACCAACGAGGCCGGCCCGTATATCGATGTGAGCAACGATCAACTGAAAAATCACGCTGAGACCGGCGGCGCTATCCCGGCGTATATGATCGTCGACGCGCGCTACCGCAGGAAGTATCCGCTGAGTCCCATGCTGCCGTTCGTAACGCCGAAGAGATATATCGAAAACGGCTATCTTAAGGTTGCAGATACAATCGAGGGGCTTGCTGGTAAGTGTGGCATCGACGCGGCGGGGCTGGCGGATGAAATATCTAAATGCAACCGCTACGCCGTCACCGGGCGAGACGACGATTTCCACCGCGGAGAGAGTTCGGTCGATGTATACTACGGAGACCCGGCTTCGCAATTGAACCGATGCTTTGGGCCCATAGACACGCCGCCGTTCTATGCGGTGGAGATATGGCCCGGCGATCTGGGCACCAAGGGCGGCATGGTCACCGATGAGCTCGCCCGCGTGTTGCGCGAGGACGGCTCTCCTGTCGCCGGCCTGTACGCCACGGGCAACTGCGCCGCCTCCGTCATGGGCCGCTCTTACGGCGGCGCCGGCGCTACGATAGGCCCGTCGATGGTCTTCGGGTGGATAGCTGCGCGGCACGCGGCGGGGATAGCTGTTAGATAGGGGCACGGCGCGCCGTGCCCGTACGTGTAGGAGCGAATAATCATTCGCCCTAATTGGTATAATAAGCGTCGGAAAATCTATCGAGGAACGAAAGAATGAAAGACGACAAACTGCCTATTTTCGACAATGAGAAGAGCCAGGAGATGAAAGGCGGCATGGCGCTGCTGACGAGGTATCATCCCTTTCATGAGCTAATGGGCATGACCGTTGAGCCCACGGAGGACGACAGCGTTCGCATCCGGTTTCCCATGCGCGACGATCTCTGCGGGCATCCCGGGCTGGGGATACTATACGGCGGGGTTATCTCCTGCATGCTGGATATCATCGGTGGGGCGGTGGCTTCATGGCATCGCATAAAAGATATCAAAGACCATCCGCTGGAGGAACAGCTCAAGAGGATGAGCGTCATCCGCACCATCGATCTGCGGGTCGATTATCTACGGCCAGGCAAAGGCAAGGAGTTTACCGTGACCGGCTCCATCCTGCGTGAGGGAAAGAAGGTGCTGGTGGAACGGATGGAGCTAAAGAACGAGGAGGGCAGCCTCATCGCCGTGGGAATCGGATCGTTCATGGTGGGATAAAGGAGGGAGAACAATGCTGAATCGTTCCATCGTTCACACATGCGGTCATATTGAGTGGCATTCGTTTGAATCGGGCATATTCGGCCGCGTTTCGAGAGATGAGATAGAACGCCGGTTCAGCGAATTGGCGCAGCAGCCCTGCAAAAGCTGCGCTAGCAGCGGTTCCAGCGACACCTTCGGCAGCATATCAGATGAAAGCGCTGCCATGTCGGATATAAGGGATATGGTGAAGTCGTTCGTGAGTAACAGGGAATGGGACAGGTATCGCAACCCCGGGGATGTGGCCGTCGCTATAGCGGAGGAGGCCTCGGAACTGCTGGAGCAATTTCAGCGTGTTTCGGAAGGCGAGCAGGGCGGGACGGATGTTGACGCGGAGAATAGGGCGAAGCTGGAGGGCGATCTGGCCGATTTATTCATATGCTGCCTGATTTTCGCGGATGCCCTCGGCATAGATATTGCCAGGGCCGTGGAAGATAGGGCCAGGCTTAATTCCGCCAGGCCAGCAACAAGCCCGGAGAAAGGCGACTACACAAATCTGTCCAACATATGATTATCGATTCTAACCATATATGTCGATATGTCGGCGGGTAAGTCTTTTCAAAACCCCCGGCATGTATTATCCTGTTCTAATGTTTTATAGAATGTAAGAGAAGAAGAAATGCTGCTGCTTGATACACTGGTGAATCCCAAGAGGCTTGTGATAGAAGAGATCAACGACAGGCGTGGCGAGAACAACGTACATCCTTTGTACAGGATGGAACTGCTGGATAAGATCGCCTGGCGCCACGTTAACTACATGGCCGAGAGGAAAACCATAACCCATTTCGGTTTCAAGAGGAGGGCGCGTTTCATAAATAAGATGGTGGGCAACTCGTATGTGGGGGAGAACTGTTGCAAGTATCCGAGCAAGGTCTACAACAGGCGCGTCATCAAAAACATATTCGACGGATGGATGAGGTCGGAAGGGCACAAAAGGAATATCCTCAATCCGGTTTACACCAGCACGGGAATAGGCTGCGTTATCAAGAACGGATGCATTTATATCGTGCAGATATTTATGGGTTGACCCGCGCGGGGCGTTACGGCTGAAAAGAATTGATTCCGGATGTCTAAGAGAATCGCGTTCCTCGGAAAGTATTACCCCATCGAAGGCGGCAGCGCGTCTGCGACCTACTGGATGGCGCGAGGGTTGGCTAAGAGGGGGCATGATGTCCATATAATCGCCGACGCGTGGGAGGCGTCCGGCTCCTATCAGATAATGAACGAGAGCGAGCCTGCCGAGAAACTGCCGAACTTATTCATACATCGCTCCGAGCAAGAAATCCCCTGGCACATACCGGAATACGATGAACAGCCCCTGGCGCTCCTGGATCTGACTCTCGATGTAATAGCGAAGCATAATATCGAAATACTCGATACGGGATACCTCGCGCCTTACGGCATGGTCGGTCACGTAGCTCAGCGCATTACCGGAGTGAAACATGTGGCGCGCCACGGCGTATCGGATATGGAGGAATTCTTTAAGAAAGGTCTATTTAAAGCACTTCTGCAGGGGGCGATCAAGTGCGCCGATGCCGTGGTGACGGACGAACGTTATGCCGGCGTATTCAGGCCGCTCAACGGCAATACCCATGTGCTGAATCCGTACGTTGTCGATGCCGAATCCTTCGTTCTTCCTTACACCGGCGGAGATAGAAAGCACATCGCCGCCGCGGGCAAGGTCAACTACTACTGGGACCGCAAGGGTATGCAGCATATTTGCGACCTTATGCACAACCTTGTCGATGACTTCAACTGCACGCTGGTGCACCAGGGCCTCGGACTGGAGGAGATACAGAAATTGCTGGGCAGGAACACGATAAGGGAGTTCAACTGGCCCGGGTTCATGGCGCCGTGGCAGATGCCGTCCTTCCTGAGCGGTCTCGATGCGTTGTTTGTCCTCAAGAAACCGGAACCCCATTCGCCGGTATCCAACCTGGCCCTGGAGGCTCTATGCGCCGGTGTGGGCATCATTACCGATGACGCTGATTTCAGCAGACATTACGAAAACCTCGTCTCCACCAACGAGGATCAGGTTCTGTTGATCAACCCTGAGGAGATATTTTCAACTTCGAGGGCTATCACTAACTGGCTCACCGATAAGTGGGTCAGGCAGCCCGCCGCGCAGAAGGTGGCCTTCTCGGATTACGTCGCTGCCAGGGAGAGGATTTACGAAGGCCTCGGCGAGACACGCCTGTCGAACATGGACGTTTATAGATAAGCTGTTATCAGAATATTTATCCTGTGAAAATAGGTAGGGGTACGGCACGCCGTACCCCTGAAATTTTATCGGCTAGAGAATATTTCACTAATTCCAGAAGAACCGCGCGCTGATAATCTTCTTGGTCTTTGGGCTGAACTCAAAGAACACCGCCCCGTGCTTCGAGCTGCCCCCCGCGGTCACGTCGACCGACCCCGAGGTGAACCAACCTCCCGAGCGCAGGTTCTTGATCTCCAGCTTCACGTCCTTGCCAGCCCCCTTGAGGAAATCGCTCGCTGGTATGGCCTTGCTGCCCACAGGGAATTCGATCGTCGCACCGGAGTCGAACATCTTTGTGAAGGCGGCCTCGTCTTTAGCATTGACGGCGGCGGCGAAGGCGTTGGCTGATTTGATACCCTTACCGAGTATGCCCTTGTACATGGCGCCCAGGTACTCAATGATTCGCTTCAGTCCCTGCACCTTGATCATGGTATAGAACTGCATTGCGGAGCCGGTCATGCCTTTGAGCCCGTTTTTCGTCATAAGCGATATAGCGTTCTTGCCGAAGTTCCAGTGCGCGCGCAGGCTCTCTATCTTGAGCTGGCCGCCCTCCTCGACTACTTTATAGAGGAGGAAACAGTGCACTATGGTGATGGCACTGTTGGGCAGGGTGGTGTTTATCGAGACCTCGCGCATCATCTCGTCGCCGACGACGATGTCCTGGTGCACATCGAACTTTATGGTGTTGGGCCCGATGAAGATGTCGTAGAAGCGGCCCAGGGCGTCCTTTCCCTTGCGCATGTCCTTACCTTTGCGGTTGGGTCCTGCGCCCACCGGGTCCTGCACGATTGCGTTAGTTGAAAAAAGATTGAGCCAGCCCTCGCGGTCGTGCTTGCCCACCAGGTCCGGCGATGCGTTAACCAGCGCGATTATCTTATCCTTGTCCATGCACTTCCTCCTCAAATTATTGTTAATGAAAGGGGATCAATCCCCCTAATATCCCCCTGGAAGGGGGAAACAATATCCGAACCCCCTGGTAGTTCCCTATACGTTGGGGGACTTAAAGAGAATTGGGGGACACCCCCAAACCCCCGCCAGAGGGTGCTCCCTCTGGACTTCCCTTTTGCTAAGTAGGGGCGAGGGCACCTCGCCCTTGCGGTTATAGCGTCGAGCCGACTTCGCCCTCCCCTCAGGGTTAGCATTTTGAACGCTTTGGGCCCCTTGACTATACAGCGTCGACCGTAGAAAATATAGCGGTCGTGTCGCTCACTTATTGTCGATGCTACATTATTTCTCAGGCGATGGCTCTTAGTCAATGGCTTAAGGAGGAATGAAAATGGTTGAGTTTCTGTCGGATGAGTGGTTCAGTAAAGTTACCGAGATGTACAAGAGCGCCGGCGACCTGCAGATGCCGGACTCCCTGACCAGCGTTACGGTGAATCTCACCGTACGGACTTCCAGGGGAGAGGTCAGGATGGCCATGAACAGGGGCATCATCCAGAAGGGCTTCGTCGAGGGCGGCGATGTGGACATGTCCATGCCGGCCGAATATGCCTATAAGATACTGGTGCTCAACGACTGGTCCGTGGGCATGCGCGGCTACATCAAGCGCCATATCAAGCTCTCCGGCAAAATGGCGAAACTCATTCCCTTGCAGGCTTACAAGCCGAGCCAGCCGACGGTCGAGTTCTGCAATAAGATAGCCGATTTCACTGATTTCGAGGGACAGGCTGCGGCGGCCCCGCAAGCCAAGACGGCCGAGGTCCGGGCTCCGAAAGAGGGCGGCGGCGCTCGACAGGTGCAAAGCGTGACGGCTTCGCCGGAGGTGAAGAAGGTAAGCGGCGGACCGAAGCTAAGCATGCTGATGTCGC
Organism: Dehalococcoidia bacterium; assembly: GCA_041649635.1. Taxonomy (NCBI): domain Bacteria; kingdom Bacillati; phylum Chloroflexota; class Dehalococcoidia; species Dehalococcoidia bacterium. The sequence continues at coordinate 640,206 of JBAZMV010000001.1, read as the reverse complement.
CTTGGAAGTTCGGCTCTATAGAGATAAAGAACCGCCTGGTCATGTCGCCGATGACGCTGGTCTGGGCCAACCCGGACGAGACGCCGTCGGACAGGCAGATAAATTACTGGGCCGAACGTGCGAAAAATGGCGTCGGCCTTATCGTCACCGAAATGAACTCCGTGGATCCGCTGCACAGGTACCAGCCGCTTTCGGTAGGCCTGCACAGCGATTTCCAGATAGAGAAGCACAAGCGGCTCACCGATGCCGTGCACCAGTACGGCGCCAAGATAATCCCCCAGCTCACGCACCCCGGCCCCGAGTCGCTGGCTCCCTTCCTTGAGGGCCACCCCTGCATCGGGCCCTCGGTGAACCGCTCCGAGTCCACGCAGCAGGTCTGCCGCGAGCTGGCGGACGACGAGCTTCCCGCGCTTATCGAGATGTTCGCCCAGGCGGCGCGTCGGGCGCGCGAAGCCGGATACGACGGCATCGAAGTGCATATGGCGCATAACTATTGTTTGCTCGGTTCCTTCCTTTCGCCGCTGCGCAACAAGCGCGAGGAGGGGCCTTATGTCGGCCATACCATGGAGGGGCGGCTGAAGCTGTCGCTGGATACCATCAAGCGCATCAGGGAGGTCGTCGGCAGGGACTTCCCGATGACGGTGCGCATCTCCGGCGATGAGAACATCGGCGGCGCCAACGGACGCGATATGACGGACACTCAGCGCATCGCCCCGATGATCGAGGCCGCGGGCGTGGATTGCTTCCACGTCTCCGGCGGCGTTATCTCCTCCCTCGTCGATCAGATCATAGCAGGTGCCAACTATAAGTGCGGCTTCAACGCGCCGGCGGCGCACGCCATAAAGGAGGTCGTCTCCGTGCCTGTGATGCCGGTGGGCTGCATACACGACCCTGTTTATGCCGAGCAATTGTTGCAGGCAGGGTGGTGCGACGCCGTTGTTATGGGGCGGCCGTTCCTGGCCGATCCGGAATTGACGAAGAAGATAATGGAGGACAGGCTCGACGATATCCGCCACTGCGTGCGCTGTCTCACCTGCGTGGACTCGCTGATGAAGCTGGAGGACGTGCACTGCGCTGTCAACGCGCGCATGGGCAAGGAGGAGGAGTGGCCCATCGACGGCAAGACGGCTAATCCTAAGAAGATAACGATCGTGGGCGCGGGTCCCGGCGGCATGGAGGCGGCCCGTGTGGCAGCCGCGCGCGGGCACAAGGTTACGCTCTACGACAGGCACAAGAGGCTGGGTGGGGCGCTGGTCACCGCCTGCACGGTGCATCCCGATAACGAGACTCTTCTCGATTATCTCATGGTACAGATCAAGAAGCTCCCTATTGACATAAAGCTAGGCGTCGAGGTGACGCCGGATATGGTCAAGCGCGAGCAGCCCGATGTCCTTATCGATGCCAGCGGCGGCAAAGTGGTCACGCCGCAGATCGAGGGCAGTGACCTGCCTCATGTCATCACCGGGCCCATGCTGCACAAGATGATGTACGGCGAAGTGCCCAAGGACGGCGCCGGGAAGATACCGGCCTGGATGAAGGTCGGGCTCGGGGTCGGCGGCGGGCTCATGCAGAAGATGATTACACCGCAGCGCATCCAGAACATGACGCAGTCCTGGCTGCCGCTCATCGGCAACAGAGTCGTGGTCGTGGGCGCGGACCTGGCGGCTATCGAGTCCGCCGAGTTCATCGCTCAGCGCGGGCGCACCGTGGCGGTCATCGATTCGCCCGAGGTGCTGGCGCCCGAGGTCGGGGATAAGCGGCGCGCCGAGCACATCGAGCGCCTGCGAGATGTGGGCGTCACCATGCATACGAATTGTGAGGTCACCAGAATAACGAAGGAAGGCGTGTGGTTCAAGCCGGAGTACGGCGATGCGGAGCACATGATCCGGGCCGATACGGTGATCATCGCCGGCACCATCGATCCCAAGACCGAGCTGTACGAGGCATGCAAGGGTTTTGTGCCCGCTTCGTTCACCGTGGGCGACGTCTCCGGACTGGGCCTCATCGACAAGGCCATCCGTGAGGCCAACGAGGTGGTTTACGGGCTGGGATAACCGTCGTTTTTATTGAGATTGATATGTAGGGGCAATTCATGAATTGCCCCTACTGTTTTCATCCCTCGGAATTGACAAACGTTGTATGCCCCTTTACGCTATTCGGGAACGACGCTCGCAAGGGAGGCCGCTATGGCGCAGGCATGGGAATATACGACTGATATCCTGGTTATCGGCTCGGGCGGCGGCGGCATGGTCGCGGCCCTCGCTGCCAGCCATCTGGGCAGCAAAGCTCTCATAATAGAGAAAGGCTCCGTTTACGGTGGCTCGACGGCCATGTCCGGGGGCGCAATGTGGGTGCCGAACAATCACCTGATGAAGCAGGAAGGGTTGAGCGATTCGTCGGATGAGGGACTGGCTTACCTCAAGGCGATAACGGGCGGCAAAGTCCCCGAGGATCGTATGCGCGCCTACGTCGAAAACGCGCCGGAGGTCGTTAAATGGCTGGAGGAGCACAGCCGGGCGCGCTACCGCGTGGTGCACGGCAGCTCCGATTTCTATGCCGACGCCGCGGGGGCCAAGTCTCAGGGCGGCCGCACCATAGAGCCGGTGCCCTTCAACGGCTGGAAGCTCGGTAAACTTCGGGCGCAGATACGCGGCCTGCACCCGCAGGTGCTGGTCTTCGGGCGCATCATGGTCAGCCTGTACGACGCCCATGTCCTGCTGGACACGTCGATGCGCGGGCGCAAAGCGGCATTTAAGAATATCGCCCTGTATGCGCTGAACCCGATGCGCACTTTCTCCAAGACCGATACACGCCTGAACATGGGCAACGCGGCCATCGGCCGCCTGCGCCTGTCGCTGGCTGAGCGCGAAGTGCCGCTGTGGCTGAATACCGCAGCTAAACGGCTCATCGTCGATGGCGGCCGCGTCGTCGGGGTCGAAGCAGAGAGGGAAGGGAAGTCGATAACGATAAAGGCCGACAAGGGTGTTATCATCGCCTCCGGCGGTTATCCGCGTAACGCAGCGATGAGGGATAAATACAGTCGAAAACCTATAAGCGATAAATGGACGGTGGCCTGCCCGGAGAATGCGGGAGACGCCGTGGGCATGGGTATCGAAGCAGGGGCGGCCCTGGGAGCAATGGAGGAGGCGTGGTGGATACCGACGTCGCTTGTACCCGGAGCCCCGCTGCCCATGATGATACTGGTGGAGCGCTCGCTTCCCGGCTCCATGATCGTGAACAAGAAGGGCAAGCGCTTTACCAACGAGGCTGGCCCGTTCACCGATATCGTAAAGGCGCAGTACGCCGATCATGCCAAGACGGGATGCTCCATACCGGCTTATTTAATCGTCGACAAGCGCTTCCGCGGCAAGTATCCCCTGAGCCCCATGATACCGGGCTACACCCCCAAGAAATATATCGAGAACGGCTATATTAAGGTGGGCAATACTATCGAGGAGTTGGCCGGCAAATGCGGCATAGACGCGACGGGACTAGCGGCTGAGTTGCGTCGATTTAACGAATTTGCAGCTAAGGGCAGTGACCTCGATTTCCACAAGGGGGAGAGTCCGGCCGACCGCTACTTCGGCGACCCGGCGGCTAAGCCCAACCCCTGCCTGGGCGCAATAGACACGCCGCCGTTCTATGCAGTCGAATTATGGCCCGGCGATATCGGCACCAACGGCGGGCTGAGGACGGACGCCAGTGCCCGCGTCCTGCGCGCGGACGGCTCTGCGATCAGCGGCCTGTACGCCGCGGGCAACTGCGCCGACGCGGTGACGGGTAACGCGTATCCGGGGGCGGGGGCGACTATCGGGATATCGATGGTTTTCGGTTACATAGCGGCGAGGCATGCGGCGGGAAGCAAGTAGATAGGTGCACGGCGCGCCGTGTCCGTACGAGGTTGGTAGTGCTTCAAGTTTCAATATCTCCTTGGGGGCACCGAAGTGTTTTTTCACGAATGAATCTGCGGCGAATTCATGATTAACAATGATTATAGCCACATACCTTGATAAGCGGGGTAATTAGTTTTACATCCAGTGCCTGAAGCTAAGATGCTCGTCACATTAACTCTGTAAGTGGTACAGCTACTAGGGGCAAGTCAGCTTGACAAACACCTTTTATTGGTATAGTATGTTGACACCTATCTATATAAAATTGACACAATAGGGTATGTTTGAAAAAAGGTAAAAATGAAAAGGTTATTAATCCCAATATTGTTAATGGCTGTGATTATCTCTGGATGTAGCAATGGCTCTACATCTCAACTTACACCTACACCTACTCCTACCCTTACCTCTAATCCTGTTGCTCAGGAAATCATATCAAAATCCGTATCTGCTATGGCTAACATTTCTTTGTGTCATATGAGTATATGTGTGAAATATGTAGATGGGCTTCTCTTATGTCACAATATGGGAGATGTTAATGATAGTACTGTAATACTGTTGAATAGTACAGAAATTACCGGTAGCAGTGGTACAAAAGAAATCACGGTTAATGAGAGCTATCCAAGTGGTTTTATTGCCACAGTATTCAATTTGACTGCTGCCAATGGAGAGTGGTCTGCAACTCAGAGCGAGGGTGACTGGCAAATCGATGGAAGTCCAGTCATTACTTTAAATGGTTCGTATGATAGGTGGGTACCCAGTGATCAATATCCTCAGGCGATCCACTTGATTGAAAATGGCACACAAGTTATTTTTCTAGCCGATGAAACTATCGATGATATCGAATGCTACACCATAAATATGGTTCCATCTAAGGAAGACTTGATCAACTGGGTTTATTCGCAGGAGCAACCGCAACCATTCGGTGATTTACATGTCACATGGTTTCATACTGATACAATTGCCAGACAGAAGGACATTTACAATATCTCATGTACCGGTAGTCCGCTTACTGTGTGGATAGATAAGAGCACCTATCAAGTGGTCAGAGTCAATATTAGCGCTACCTTTGAGGTATTACCAGAGCATTTGACCTTAGCAGATTTTGGCGGTGGAATCGGTGGTGGTAACGAGCAACAGAATATGAGTGCGGCATGTACTGAATCCACGTGCGAATTTTGCAAAATTTATCGATATTTTTATAGTCAAATGGACTTTAGCACAAATCAGTAGAAATGTAAGTGTTAAAACAAAAAGGAGGGCGAAAAAATGAAGAAGGTCTTTTGGTTACTTCCGGTTGTGGCTATGCTAATAGCATCTCTTGCAGTTTCACTGCCTGTGTCCGCTGCTTCTCCTATGACTGTACCACTGGGAACTGTTGTAGATTTACCACAGCCACCAGATGGGTTTATTCCTCTAACAGCTTCTGATGCAGATCTTGCAAAATATGGCCTTCCGCCAAGACCAACAAATCCCGCCGATTTAAGGGAATGGAATAACGTGATGTCTCATGCCAAGACATATGTCAAAGGTGCTGATGTAATTGGTAACGACCCAAGCGTTGGTTTTGGAACGATTACTAATAGTTATAGTAAACCCAGGTGGACTGGATTTCGTGCCAGTCCATCTTTGAACCTTGTTGGTGGTCAACAACCAGTTACTTATCCAGGAATAGTATGGAGTTACATCCAGGTCCCATATAATGTTCCTACTAATGATGGAGCTGCCTGCTTCTGGGTTGGGTTAGATGATAATTATATCGTCTTTATGGATCAAGCTGGTTTTGCTTGTAGCACGAACCTATACAAACAAACTGGATGGCAGTCGAATTATTGCCTATTCTACTGTTTTGCTAGTGTTGGCAACATAGCACCTCGTTGGATAAGATACTTTAATATATATCCGGGTGACACAATTTATGTCTCAGTCAACGACTGTACCTCAGGCACTGGATATTACACTTGGATAGATGTTACTCAAGGAACATACACTACGAGGCAATTGACTCACTCCAATTTGTTGAGCACACATGCTAATGCAGATTATATCTACGAATCTGAGGAAGGTTTACCGATATGTAATCCTTGGGGTTCAACCAGCTTCTGGGGTTGTCAGTTCAGAGTCACAACCGGATCAAGCTACTCGTTCCCGTATTTTAACGACTGGAACTTGTATCGTATGATCATGGGAAGTCCGTCACACATATATGGTTATGCCTATAATCCGACTACTATAAATGGAGAACCTGGATTTACGGTACAGAGCTTCCAGTAGTTTTAAGTTGAAGTAAGAATTAAATATAAAGGTTGGCTTGGCGCAACTGTTAATTCAGCCGCCAAGCCAGATTTACAAAGGCGTATTGCAATACGCCCCTACCATGATTGATAACGATAATGCCATGTATGTGGTTCGGCATGATTGCATACGTATCGATTTCGACATTCTCCCATAACCGTAATTTCGCTGTTCTCAACCATTCTTCGTTGACGATCTTCCCCGCGTCGTTCAATACCATCTCCCCATCCGCTATATCGCCGAATAAACACTCCCTGTTCTGTGTGCAAATGGTCACGAAATACGCACCCGCATGGGAATAATCGTAATCTTTGATGCGGACGGATTTGCGGTTGCGTTCCATCGTCATGTGGGCGAGATGACCTCGCCCCTACCGTTTCACCACCAGCTTCTGCACGGCCATGCCCAGGCCGTCCAGCGTCAGGGGGAACATGGGGAATACCCTGGCGATCATCTCTACGGTGTAGTTGTCCCAGTACTGCGGGCTGTCCGGGTTCAGCCACACTGCATGGGTGAAATGGTCCGCGATGCGCTGGAGCCAGTTGATACCGGGGACGTCGTTGTGCTCGTAGTAGTTTATCGCGCCGTTTCTCTCAGAGAGCTCCCACGGCGCCATGCGGGCGTCGCCCACGATTATCAATTTGTAGTCGGGGGTCAGCGTGTTCAGCAGGTGGTTGGTGCTCACCGCCTCGTACCTCTCGATGTTGTCGTAAACGTTATCGTAGATGCAGTTGTGGAAGTAGTAGTACTGGAAATCCCTGAAGTGCGAGCTGGAGTGTGCCGCGGAGAAGAGCTGGCTGCAGAGCAGTGAGAACGGGTCCATGGAGCCGCCTACGTCCATGAGCAGCAGCACCTTGACCGTGTTCTTGCGCGCGCGCTGCCAGATGAGTTCGATCTCGCCGTAATTTTTCGCCGTGGCGTCGATGGTCTTGTCCAGGTTCAGCTCGTCCTCGGGGCCGGTGCGCGTCAGCTGGCGCAGGCGCTTCAGTGCTATCTTCATCTGGCGCGTGTCCAGCGTGATGTCGCTGCGGTAGTTCCTGAAACGCCGCTCCGCAGCTATCTGCACTGCGTGCCTGCCGCGCGACTCGCCGCCGATGCGGATGCCGTTGGGGTGGTAGCCGGAGTGGCCGAAGGGGGAGGTGCCGCCGCGCCCGATCCAGTGGCTGCCGCCGTCGTGCTGCTCCGTCTGTTCCTCCAGGCGCTTCTGCAGCTCCTTCATCAGCTCGTCGAAGTCGTACTGCTCGCACATCTGTTTCTGCAGCTCGTCGTAGAGCGGGCGGTTCAGCGGGTCGTTCAGCCAGTCCCATATCTGCTGCGATATGTCCTGCGCGTTCTCGATGCCCTGCGCGAACTCCTGAAAGGCCACGTCGAAATCGTCGAAGTGGGTCTCGCTTTTAACCAGTATCGCCCGCGAGAGGAAATAGAAATCGTCCAGAGTCTTCACGCAGCCCTTATCGAGCGCCTGCATGAAGGTCATCCACTCGGTCATGGAGACGGGGATCTTCTTGCTCTTGAGGAGATAGAAAAAGTAGGTGAACATGGCTAGCGCTTCCGCATCATGTACTTTTCGCCGACCCTGGTCATGTACCTCTTGGTGAAGTAGTAGAAGTCGGTCTCCTTCTTGAGCAGCGTGCCGATGAACGGTATCTCGTTAGAGATGTCATCGAGCGGCACGCCGGCCGCGATGAGCACGCGTATCCAGTCGATGAGCTCGCTGGTGGAGGGCTTCTTCCTGAAATCCTCGATCTCGCGCAGCATGTAGAAGGTCTTCATGGCCTCGCCCAGCAGCTTGCCCTTAAGATCGGGGAAATGCACTTTTACTATCTGCTCCATCAGAGTCGGTTCGGGGAACTCTATGTAGTGGAAGATGCAGCGGCGCAGGAATGCATCCGGCAACTCCTTCTCCGCATTGCTGGTTATCACCGTTATCGGGCGGTGAACGGCCTTTACCGTCTCCTCCGTCTCCGGTATGTAGAAACTCATCTCGTCGAGCTCGTTCAGCAGGTCGTTAGGAAATTCCACATCGGCCTTGTCCACCTCGTCGATGAGCAGCACCACCTGCTCCTTTGCGGCGAACGACTGCCCCAGCTTGCCCAGCTTTATGTACTGCTTGATGTTGGACACATCCTTGTCGCCGAAGCGGCTGTCGTTGAGGCGCTGCACCGTGTCGTAGACGTATAACCCCTCCTGGGCCTTCGTCGTCGACTTGATGTTCCACGTGATGAGGCGCTTGCCCAGCCCCTTGGCGATGCTGTGGGCCAGCAGCGTCTTGCCCGTGCCCGGCTCGCCCCTGATGAGCAGCGGCTTGCCCAGCGCGATGGACACGTTCACCACATTCCTCAGCGGCTCGGACGTCACGTAGTCCGCAGACCCGCTGAACTTATCGAATCCGTTATTGCTTTTAACCAAGATATTTCCTCCTGACGGCGCTGCCATATCATTTGTCATTGCGAGCCCTTCCACGGGTCAAACTATGTGGAAGGACGAAGCAATCTCTAGCTATTTACAGTTGTGCTGACAATGAGATTGCCACGTCGTCATTCCATGATATTGCGGTATATGGAAGGACTCCTCGCAATGACGGATGTGAATGTATCTTCCGCTAACAATTCCCTTATTAATAATAATGTATTAAGCGGGCATGGGGCAACAGAGGAGAGTTGAAGTGATGTGTTAGTCGAGAGTGATTGCAGGTGGGGAACCGCGCCGGTTGGGCTTCGACAATCGAAGGGCGTTGACGGATTGTTCTAAGCCTTGGGCTCTTCTGCGGCGGGTGGGGTCTGCGTTGCCGGCTGAGCCGGGGCTGCCGGCTGTGTCGTTTGCTTTGGTACCGGGAACCGCTTCTGCATGTACCAGTTAACCGATTTATTTATAACCGGGGAAAACCATTTGAAAGGATAGTACTTGATTAGTGGCAGGGTTTTGAACATGACCTGCATCAGTACTTTGACAAAAAACTTTCTCATCGCCGATACCCTTCCTTAACAAAATCTGCTCAATAATGATACCGTCTTACCGGAACTTAAGCAACTTTGTATTGTGAGATTGTAGCAGGAAATCGGTCATTAATCAAATATGGTTGTATAAGAGTAAGGGCAGGGTCTTCCTGCCCGAATAAAGGCGCGAAAACCGCGCTCCTACATAATGCCGATATCGCACAACGGCACATACTGCCTTAGGGGTAATGCCCCCTACACTATGACCGGAATATAGCAGGGGGTTGATTAAAATATATGGCTGAGCCGATGCGCAGGGTATATACTGGAAGCAATCTCGGAGATAATCTGTAAATGAAAGAAACATCCTCTATATCGTTACTCAAAGCCCTGACCGAGGCGGGCGCCGGTCCCCGCCGGCGCATGGCCGATGCCATTATGCGGGGCTCGGTGCGGGTAAACGGCGCCGTCGTATCCGACCTGCGGCATGCGGTCGATATCGATAACGATCGAATAACGGTCGATGGACAAAAAGTTGACATAAAATCGAGGCAACTTATTTACTTGATGCTTAACAAGCCTGCCGGTGTCCTCTCGACCGTGCGCGATGAGCGCGGACGTAAAACCGTTATCGACATTCTTCCCGTGAAGTATCGCCGTCTCGGACTGCACCCGGTGGGACGCCTGGATAAGGACAGCACAGGTTTGCTTCTGATGACCAACGACGGCGAGTTCACTTATCGCCTTACCCATCCCAAGTTCGAAAAAGAAAAAGAGTATCTGCTGCAGATCGGCGCGATTCTGAAACCGCACGAGGTGCGTGCATTGGAGAAAGGTATCGAACTTGAGGACGGCATGACGCGTGGGGCTGTGGTGAGATCGATCAAATCCACGCCGCCGTTCAATTACAGCATAACGCTCCATGAAGGACGCAAGCGGCAGGTGCGGCGCATGTTCGCCTCGCTGGGCTATCGCGTGATAGCGCTGAAGCGCGTACGGGAGGGGAGCGTCGCGCTGGGGGAGTTGGGGGAGGGTTGTGTACGGGAGCTAAGCGTGGAGGAGGTGGGGAGGTTACTCGATCAAAGCTGATTTGTTCGAGTCAGGAAGTTGAACGATTAGGTTCGTCGGCTTCGTCAGCTCAGGCGTTTTCACATTGACACGGATGGGGGGCAAGGTTAAAATTAGCGTAGGCTGTATGGCCTGTACGGGAGGCTCTCAATGATCGAGATGCAAGTTGCCAGCATTCGCATGGGCTTGATGAGCACCCAGCGCGTGGTGATATTAAAGGAAAAAGACGGGGACAGACATCTTCCCATCTGGATCGGCATATCGGAGGCCGAGTCCATAATGATAGGAATACAGGGTGGCGAGATGCCGCGTCCGCTGACCCACGACCTGCTGCGCTCCGTAATCGATTGCCTGGGATCAAGGGTTGAATCGATTATTGTGACCGCTCTGCGCAACGATACATTCTTCGCTAACATCAACCTCGTGGTCGACGGCAAAAGCATACAGATAGACGCCCGACCCAGTGACGCCATCGCCCTGGCCGTCAGGGTTGAAGTACCTATTTTTGTCGATGACGCAGTGCTGGATACCGCCGGCATTGTGCTTTCGGCTAAAGAAGGCCAGGAGGCGGCCGACCTGAGCGAGGACGAGTTGCGGAAGCTGGCACCGTTCAAGGATATCATCGACACTTTAAATCTTGACGATCTTGAGAAATCCTGATCCAGTATTCGAGTTATTAAGCGATGCATGAGCATTTCATAAGGCACATCATGAGCGCCGTAACCTGCAGTGTCTGCGGCGCGCTGTACGAGGGAGATAACGTACAGGTCCTCGGTCGTCACAGCGATCTATGGTTCCTCAGTGTTTACTGTCCCGTGTGTGAAAACGAAGGCCTTGTCACGGCGATACTGGAGAAAGGGCAGACCGCCAAGCTGATAAGCGATTTCTCCGCCGATGACCTGACCAGATTGCATGAGATTGAGACCATAGAATCGGCCGATGTTCTCAGCCTCCGTGATTTTCTGGAGGATTTTGACGGTGATTTCGTTAAGCTGTTCTCAACGGATGATGACTCTGATGGAGTAGAGTTCTGTTGATTAGATTCTGTCAGGTAAACTAGTCTTGTTTTGTGAGTAAATATTGCATGGGGTTGGGTGGTATGATATACTACTTGAGGTTTTGACTGTGGAGCGTTGGGCGGCGGCTCTTAGGGTTACCGGAATAGGATTTTACATAGGTGTGTGCATAGCAGGTGGAGTCGCGCTGGGGGTGTGGCTGGATGGGAAGTTTGGTAAAGGACCTCTATTCACGCTGCTAGGTCTGGGGTTGGGGTTGTTCACAGCCTTCTACGGTACCTATCGCATGCTGCGGGAAACGCTGGGGCTGGGTAAGGACAACAATAAATAAAGGACGATCGTGTCAGCGATAAAAAATTTCTGGGCTCGTATCGGTAAAAAAGGCCGCATATCAGTAATAGCAATAGTCGTTCTGATAGTAGCAGGAATAGGCGCCGTACTTTTTAGAATTGCAGACCCTCCTCATGTAGTCTTACCCCCTGAAGCCTTAGTCTCCATCGGCGGCGAGGTGGAGCACGGCGAAGCGGTTGGAGGTTTCCCCATCACCAATACCATGATCACCGCGTGGATCACTTTGATCGTTCTGGGACTCGTTGGGTATTTCGCCACCCGCAAGATGAAGATAGTTCCCACTGGCCTGCAGAACATCGTTGAAGCGGCCATGGAAACCATGATCAACTTCGTTAACAGCGTGGCGGGCGAGGAGAAAGGTCGCAAGTTCTTTCCCATGTTCGCCACTATTTTTTTGTTCGTATTCGCCAACGCGTGGCTGGCCTTGATCCCAGGTTTCACCAGCATAGGCTTCTGGGAGACCATCCACGAGGGAGAGGAAACGACAAGGGTGCTGCTTCCTCTCTTCCGCGGCGCCAATACGGATGTCAACGTTCCTCTCGCCTTAGCCCTTGTCTCCTTCGTCTTCGTGGAGTATTGGGGGCTCCGTTATCTGGGTCCGCGTTATCTTAAGAAATTCGTCAGCCTCGGCACGCTTTTCAAGGCTTTCGGTCTCATATTCCGCGGGAAGAAGGCCGGATTAGGAATGCTGGGGACTGGCTTTATAGAGGCGTTTGTGGGTTTTGTGGAAGGGTTGAGTGAGCTGATACGAATACTCAGCTTCACCTTTCGTCTATTCGGCAATATGACAGCAGGGGAGATCCTGCTTGGCTCCATGATGTTCCTTATCCCTTGGCTCGTGGCGTCGATATTCTACGGTCTCGAGCTTTTCGTCGGGTTCGTTCAGGCCCTGATATTCTCGGGCTTGACGCTGGTATTTGTAACCATGGCTACCACCTCGCATGATGAAGGTCATGAGGCCCAAGCCGAGCATGCGGGGCATTAAGATATTTTGAATCAGGGAAGCAAGATCAAAGAACTTAAAGGGGGATGAAAGATGGACTTCGATAGTGCGAGAATGATAGGTGCGGCGCTGGCTATTGGCGCCGGTGCATTAGGACCGGGCTTAGGAATCGGTATTCTTGGCATGGGAGCCATGCAGGCGTTGGGACGCAACCCGGAGGCCCGCGGCCCGATCATGACCAACATGATCCTGGCTATCGCCTTCGCCGAAGCCGTGGCGATCTATGCTCTTATCGTAGCTATTCTGCTGGTCTTCGTCGCCTAGACAATATTGTGGTTTCAACCGGATTAAGGAGTCGTTATGGGCGAAATAGGCATTAACTGGCCGGTCTTGCTGGCGCAATTGATTACTTTTGGAGCACTGTTTCTTTTGCTCTCTACGGTGCTTTATAAACCGATGCGGCGTATGCTTGACCAGCGCTCCGAAAGGATCAGAGAAAGCATGGAGCAGGCGGATCAGATCAAGCAGCAGCTGGCTAATACCGAACAACAGGTTAAAGAGCAGTTGGACAACGCGCGTAAGGAAGGCCAGAATATATTAGCTCAGGCAGCCCAGATAGGCGAACGCTTCAAAGAAGAGGCTAAAGTAGAGGCCAAGAAAGAGGCTGAGGGCATTGTAGCCAAGGCTCGCGCCGAGATCGAGATGGAACGGGACAAGGCAATTGATGAGGTCAGGCGTGAGTTCGTCGATTTGACTATCAAGGCAGCTGAAAAGGTTGTTAAAGAGACTATGGATAAAGAGAAGCATCGTCGCCTTATCGAGGAAGTGCTGGAACAGGCATCTAAAGGGGATGGATAATAATGGCTAGTGCTGCGGCCAGAAGGCATGCTCGTGCTGCGTTCCAGATTGCTCTGGAGCGCAATGAATTGGATAATTGGCGGGGGGATCTGGAGAAATTAGCTCAAGCGTTGAAGGATCCCCTCCTTTCCGCGTTCCTGGAGAACCCCAAGGTGCACCTCGACAATAAAGCTAAAGTCATTCGCGAGGTGCTCAAGGGCGCTAACCCAAAGGTAATAAACCTTGCCTTGCTGCTGGTTTCCCGGGGACGCTTGAATATCGTTGCAGATATCGCTCAGGAATACGGGCGGATGGTAGATGAGAAAAAGGGTATCGCCCACGCTGATGTTACAGCTGCGGTGTCGCTGTCGTCGGATGACGAGGAGAAACTGGCGCGCCGGCTCGGCGAGATCATAGGAACCAAGGTTCTTGTCAGCACCGGCGTTTCACCTGAGATAATCGGCGGCCTGGTCATCAAGGTCGGCGATAAGCTTATCGACGGCAGTACAAAAAGTCAGTTTAGAGCCCTGAAGAAAAGTATGGGTGGTTCTTTAAAATAAAGGAGGAAGAAGGAGAAAAATGGGAGAAGAAGCAAAATCAATCACTTCAATGCAGGCGGAAAATCGTATTTTCAAGCCTTCCAAGGAACTCAGCAAAAAGGCTTATATCAAGAGCATGAAACAGTATAAGGACATCTATCAGAAATCGATAGATGATCCCGATGCTTTTTGGGCGGAAGCGGCCGAGCAATTGGACTGGATCAAGAAGTGGGACAAGGTTTCCCAGGTTGATTTCAAAAAGGCCGAGTTCAAGTGGTTCGCCGGCGGCAAGATCAACGTGGCTTACAACTGCATCGACCGCCACCTGAATACGTGGCGCAAGAACAAGGCTGCCATCATATTCGAGGGCGAGCCGGGCGAGACCAGGATACTTACCTATCAGCAGCTTTATACCGAGGTCTGCAAATTCGCTAACGTTTTAAAGAAGCACGGCATTAAGAAGGGCGATCGTGTCAGCATCTACCTGCCGATGATCCCCGAGCTGCCGGTTGCGATGCTTGCCTGCGCCAGGATCGGCGCCGTTCATAGCATCGTGTTCGGCGGATTCAGCGCCGAGGCTTTAAGGGATAGAATCCAGGACTGCGAAGCCAAGGCTCTCGTAACAGCCGATGGCTACTATCGCAGCGGCAAGACGGTATCATCCAAGGCCGGCGCGGATACGGCGCTGGCACAGTGCCCGACGGTAAAAGACGTGTTTGTCGTCAAGCGCGCGGGCAATGAGGTCCAGATGCAGCAGGGCCGCGATCACTGGTATCATGAGGAAGTAGCGGCTCCTGATATCAAGCCGGTGTGCGAGCCCGAGCCCATGGATGCGGAGGATATCCTGTTTATCCTCTATACCAGCGGCAGCACCGGAAAACCGAAGGGAGTCATCCACACAACGGCCGGTTATCTCCTGTATTGCCAGCAGACCTGCAAGTGGATTTTCGATCTTAAAGATGAGGACACATACTGGTGCACTGCCGACATCGGCTGGATCACCGGACATAGCTATATAGTATACGGGCCTCTGGCCAACGGCGGCACCTCTCTCATGTTCGAGGGCGTGCCGAACTACCCGAAGCCTGACAGATTCTGGGAGATCGTAGAGAAGTACAAGGTCAACATATTCTATACCGCTCCTACCGCTCTGCGCGCCATGATGAAGGACGGCGACGATTGGCCCAATAATCGCGACCTGTCTTCCCTAAGGATTCTCGGGAGCGTGGGCGAGCCCATCAATCCTGAGGCGTGGATATGGTACTACAACACCATCGGCAAGACCCGCTGCCCTATAGTTGACACATGGTGGCAGACGGAGACCGGCGGCATACTTATCACCCCGCTGCCTGGCGCTACCCCGCTCAAGCCAGGCTCTGCAACCTTCCCGTTCCCGGGTGTCGCGACCGCAATTCTAAATGAGGAGGGCAAGCAGGTCGGTAAGAATGAGGGCGGTTATCTATGCATAGCGAAATCGTGGCCGGGCATGCTCCGCGGGTTGTGGAATGACCCCGGTAACAAGAGGATAAAAGAGATTTACTATGAGCGATTCCCGGGCTATTACATGGCCGGCGATGGCGCCAGGACTGATGATGATGGCTATCACTGGCTGATGGGCCGCATAGATGATGTAATTAAAGTATCGGGACACCGCATCGGAACGGCCGAGGTCGAGAGTGCTCTGGTGAGCCATCCGTTCGTGGCCGAGGCGGCTGTTGTGCCCATTCCTCACAACATCAAGGGCCAGGCTATTTATGCCTATGTGACATTGAAGGTAGGCAAGCCCAAGTCCGATGAACTGAAGAAAGAGCTTGTGGCTCACGTGCGCAAGGAGATCGGGCCTATCGCAAGCCCTGAGAAGATACAATTTGCCGACGGGCTTCCCAAGACACGCAGCGGCAAGATCATGAGACGTATCCTGGTCAAGATAGCTGCCGGCGACGTCAGCAACCTTGGCGATACCTCTACCCTTGCCGATCCTTCCGTTGTCGATACCCTTGTCAAGGAACGTGTAGCCTAGTAAATAATTGAGCAATGATCGGTGGAGGATGGCTCAGAGTCCATCCTCCACCGTGAGGAATTATAGATAGTAGTCTGAGGATTTTTAGGAAGGAGTGACTGATGGCGGAGGAGACAAAACTCTTCGGTATGCCGGCAGAGAAAGGCCGGTGGGTGCTCGTGCTCCTTGGGTTTATCATCAATCTATGTCTGGGCAGCATCTACGCGTACAGTATTTTCGGCAAGAAGCTGGCGACTGAATGGAACTTCTGGCATATTGCTGAAGACGGTGTAACAAAATTCCAGACGGCGGGGGATATTTTTAGTCAACAGATTCCTTTCGGTGTTTTTCTGCTGTTTTTCGCCATCGTGTTCCTGTTCAGCGGCCAGATACTGGATAAGCTGGGCCCAAAGAAGCAGACAATAGTCGGCGGAATCATAGTTGCTCTGGGATGGATACTGGCCGCATTCGTTGCAAAATGGTCAACCAGCGTAGCTTTGATGGTGCTTACTTATGGAGTAATAGGCGGCAGCGGCGTTGGTATCGCTTATCTCGTACCGATTCAGATATGCACAAGATGGTTCCCTGATAAAAAGGGATTGGCCACAGGTTTGGCGATAGCCGGGTTCGGCGGCTCTCCGTTCATCAGCACGTACCTGGGGCAGAAGCTAATTAATATGAATGGCCAGGTGTTCGATGCCTTCTTGTATATGGGCATCATATTCTTGGTTATCATCCTCGCTGCAGGTTGGTTTATGAGGTTCCCGGCGGCTGACTGGAAGCCGGCAGGATGGACGCCGAAGGCGGCGCCTGCGGCTGTTACCAGCGCTGTTAACTATAATCGCAAAGATATTATCAAGACGCGGGCATTCTGGGTTTTGTTTGTCTGTTATACCATAGGTGCACTCGCAGGACTCATGGCCATCGGCGTTTATGGCAGCGTTATGACTCTGGTTGGAATAGGTCTTACGGCGACCGTAGTGCAATTTATTCTCGCTCCATTCAATGCAGGAGGTCGGCCATTGCTGGGGTGGGTAACCGACAAGCTGGGGCCGAGAGTGGCGGCCATGATTACTTTCGTGCTCATTCTGGTCGCCGCCATAATTATGATAATGGTGAGAAGCGGGGAACTGGTGTCAAGCGCGCACAAGATTATGTATTTTGTGGCCTTCATTTCCTTCTATCTTGGCTTAGGCGGCTGGCTGGCTATCGCACCTACAGCCACGGCTCAGTACTTCGGCACCAAGTTCTCAGGCAGGAATTACGGTGTCATGTTCCTGGCATACGGTGTTGGCGGACTGGTGGCCACATTTGTCGCCGCATACTCAAAGAATATATTTGGAGGATCGGAAGCATTGCTTTCTGCCTTCATACCGGTTGCAATATTAGCTGGACTCGGATTGGTGTTAGCGTTCTTCTTCATGAAGCCGCCCAAGCCAAAGCAGGAGCAGGAAACCAAGCAATAAGGTTAGTTTTACTGGAGGTAACTCGATATGGCTCGAGCGCATGACTTTACTGAGATTATAAAACAGCAGATCGAGCAGTTCGGCTCTACGGTCACTATGGTGGACGTAGGCACCGTGGTGGAGATAGGTGACGGAATTGCGCGTATTCACGGCCTCTCCGGCGTGAAATACAGCGAATTGTTACAGTTCCCTCACGATATCATCGGCATGGCTCTGAACCTGGAAGAGGATAGCGTTGGTGCCATCGTGTTGGGAGAGTGGAACAAGGTGAAGGAAGGGGATGAGGTGCGCTCTACCGGCAGGATTGCCGAGGTTCCGGTAGGCCCCGGTCTTATCGGACGCGTTATCGATCCCACAGGACAGCCACTCGACGGCAAGGGGCCGATAAAGTACGAGAAGACATATCCCGTCGAGCGCATAGCCCCTAACGTGGTGACTCGTCGAGCTGTGAATACGCCGGTGCGTACCGGTATCAAGGCTATCGATAGCATTGTCCCTATCGGACGTGGACAGCGCGAGCTGATAATAGGCGACCGCGGCACCGGCAAGACGGCCATCGCCCTCGATACGATAATCGCGCAGAAGGGCGAAGACCTCATCTGCATCTACGTTGCCATAGGACAGAAGGCATCCAAGGTGGCGCAGCTGGTATCGGTTCTGGAGAAGAACGGTGCTATGGAGCATACCGTAGTTGTTTGCGCCGGCGCCGCGGAGTCGGCGGCCTTACAGTACATGGCGCCTTACGCCGGATGCGCTATCGGAGAGGAAGTCATGGAGCAGGGCAAGGATGCCTTGATTATATACGACGATCTTTCCAAGCATGCCTGGGCTTATCGACAGATGTCGTTGCTGCTGAGGCGTCCGCCGGGCCGCGAGGCTTATCCGGGCGACGTGTTCTATCTGCACAGCCGGCTTCTCGAGCGGGCTGCCAAGATGGATAAGAAGTACGGTGGCGGTTCGCTTACAGCTCTGCCCATTATCGAGACGCAGGCTGGCGACATATCGGCTTATATTCCTACGAATGTGATTTCTATTACAGACGGTCAGATATTCCTGGAGACCGATATGTTCAACTCCGGCATCCGTCCGGCTATGAACGTAGGTTTAAGCGTTTCCCGCGTGGGCAGTTCGGCTCAGACCAAGGCTATGAAGAAGGTGGCGGGTAAATTGCGCGGCGAGCTCTCGCAGTTCCGCGAGCTGCAGACATTTGCACAGTTCGGCGCATCGGAGCTGGATAAGGCCACAAGAGCCCAACTGGATCGCGGACAGCGCATGACGGAGGTCTTGAAGCAGGACCAGTATATCCCGATGTCACTGGGCAAGATGGTCAGCATTATTTATGCCGTATCGAACGGATTCCTTGATGATGTGCCCGTCAATAAAGTGATGGCCTTTGAGGCGGCGTTCCATCGCTTCATGGAGACCTCTCATTCCGATGTTATCCAGAATATCAACAAGGAAAAGGTTATCAGCGATCAGACGGAGGAAGCTTTGAAGAAAGCTATCTCCGAGTTCAAGGAGACAGTGCCTTACTAGATCGATTCCGCAGTTTGTCATGGAGTTGTGGATCGGAAAGATAAGAGAACGATAAAGGTAGAAGATGGCAACTATTCGTCAGATCAACCGCCGGATAAAGAGTGTACGCAATACCTCCAAGGTTACCAAGGCCATGGAGATGATAGCCGCTTCCAAGATGAGGCGCGCTCAGGAGCGCACGCTGGCCTCGCGTCCGTATGCGGAGAAGATATGCCAAGTGCTTGCGGACCTCGCGGCGCAGACGCGTGTGGGCGAGGAGGGGCATCCTCTTCTCATTAAGAGGCCGGTGAATAAGATTGCCGTTATCCACATAACCCCGGACCGCGGCCTTTGCGGCGGGCTAGTCGCAAACGTGAATCGCAATGTTGCCAGGTTCATCATGGACCACAAAGGCACGCCAGTCGCCAACGTGGCTGTGGGGCGCAAAGGAAGGGATTTCATGCTGCGCAGCGGACAGCAGGTGCGCGCCGAGTTTATAAACATGTCCGATAAGCCATCGGTCTCCGACATTCTGCCTGTAGCCCGCATCGTGGTAGACGATTATTGTGCCGGGCTGGTTGATGAAGTGTATATCTCGTATACACAATTCGTGAATACGGTGTCGCAGAAACCGGCTATTGTTAAACTGCTCCCGATAGAGCCTGCCGTGTTCGAGGCCGGCAAGAATAATGAATATATATATGAACCAACGCCGCAGGAAGTTATGTCCGAGTTGCTGCCCAGGTTCATTGAGATGAGCCTTTATCATTCCCTGTTGGAGGCCATCGCTAGCGAGCAGTCGGCACGCATGGTGGCTATGCGTAACGCTACCGATAACGCGCACGAGCTTATCGGCGAACTAACGCTTAAGTACAATAAGGCAAGACAGGAAATGATTACAAAGGAGCTACTGGACATAGTAGGCGGAGTAGCCGCGCTGGAATAGGAAACGGAGATTTGTCTTGGTAAGGCAGGCTGATCCCAGTACGGAATTGGTGAGTATATTCAAGAAGAATGCCGAACGTTATTTTACGTTCGAAGAGATATCGCGGGAACTGGAGGATAGAGGCGTAAAGCTGTCAAAGGACCGGCTGCATAAGATACTGGACGCGCTGGAGGCATGGCGGAGAATCCAAAGGGAGGAAGGCGTGGGAGAGGGCCGGTATACATATTATGATACATTGGATTTCGGTTGCCCGCGCAGGCCTTAGCGCAAGGCGGGCGGGATTAAAAAATAAAATCAAGTAAGGTATTTACCAAGGCTGTCAGGAGGTTATCGTGGCAAAAGGAAAGGTCGCTCAGGTTATTGGCACGGTGGTAGACGTGGAGTTTCCTCCGGATTCACTGCCGGGGCTTAATAACGCTATTGAGATACAGATGGGCAAAGAGAAGATGGTGCTTGAGGTACAGCAGCACGTCGGCAATAACTGGGTGCGCTGTCTCTCCATGACTCCGACCGAGGGTTTGCAGCGTGGCGCTGAGGCGGTTGATACAGGCGCTCCGATCAGCGTGCCGGTTGGGCGTCCCGCGCTGGGCAGGCTGTTCAATGTTCTCGGCGAGCCTTTGGATGAGTTGGGCGATGTAAATGCCCAGGAGAAATGGCCCATCCATCGACTTCCCCCGTCATTTCAAGAGCAGGAGACCTCCATTCAAATATTGGAGACCGGACTCAAAGTCGTTGACCTGATTACACCATTCACAAGGGGCGGAAAGATCGGAGCCTTCGGAGGCGCCGGCGTAGGCAAGACCGTGGTCATCCAGGAGCTTATCCGCAACATCGCCATGGAGCATGGAGGCTTCTCCGTATTCGCCGGAGTAGGAGAGCGCTCCCGCGAAGGCAACGATCTCTGGTACGAAATGAAAGAGTCCGGCGTGCTGGCCAAGACCGTGCTCGTCTTCGGGCAGATGAACGAGCCGCCGGGCGTGAGGGTCCGGATTGCCTTTACCGGGCTGACCATGGCAGAGTATTTCCGTGATGTTGAAGGGCAGGACGTCTTGCTCTTCATCGACAATATATATCGTTATACACTTGCCGGTATGGAAGTGTCCGCGCTTCTCGGGCGCATGCCTTCAGCGGTAGGTTATCAGCCGACTCTGGCCACGGAAATGGGCGAGCTGGAGGAAAGGATTACCTCAACCAAGAAGGGTTCAATTACGTCATTCCAGGCTATTTACGTGCCTGCCGACGACTATACCGACCCCGGCGTATCGACGACGTTCGGTCACCTCGACGCGGTGGTAGCCCTGGAACGTTCGATCGCCGAGCAGGGCTTATATCCCGCTGTCGATCCGTTAGCCTCAAACTCCCGAATCCTCGACCCCAAGGTGGTCGGCGATGAGCACTATGAGACAGCCCGCGGCGTGCAGCGCGTGCTGCAACGCTACAAGGACCTGCAGGATATCATCGCAATTCTCGGTATGGAAGAGCTCTCGGAGGAGGACAAGCTCATTGTGAAGCGCGCGCGTAAGATCCAGCGCTTCCTGTCCCAGCCTATGTTCGTTGCCGAGCAGTTCACAAGCATACCCGGCAAATACGTCCCGGTCAAAGAAACAGTTCGCGGCTTCAAGGAGATACTTGAGGGCAAGCACGATGATCTTCCGGAGCAGGCGTTCCTGATGGTAGGTACGATCGACGAGGCGGTGGAGAAGGCGAAACAGTTGGCCGGCGATTAACCGTTGATATTTATAGTAGGTGGTGAAGGCCTTTGGCTAAACTGAAATTTGAGATAGTCACAGCAGAGCGGGTGGTTTACTCGGAGGAAGTCGATATGGTTATCGCCCCCGGCGTCCAGGGAGAGCTTGGCATCCTTCCCAGCCATGCGCCGCTGCTTACGACACTTAAGCCCGGCATGCTTATGGTGCGTTGTGGCGGTGAAGAAGTGGCTATGTTCGTGAATGGCGGCTTCCTTGAGGTAATGCAGGACAAGGTCATCGTCTTGGCTGATGTCGCCGAGCGTGCCGAGGAGATCGATGTAGCTAAGGCCGAGGAAGCCAAGAGGCAAGCCGAAGAAAGTCTGCGTAAGAGTGCGTCTTCGGTAGATATAGCCGCCGCAGAGGCTGCGTTGCGAAGGTCGTTGATGCAACTCAAAGTGGCCGAGTACCGCCGCAGGAAATCAAACAGGCCCCAGTAATCTCCGCAGATATGTCATGGTCTGGACGTTGTAGAGGAGGGCCAGTTTCTACACCCTGACGTTAGGCAGTAGGTCATGGTCTGTAGTGCGAACATAGGGTCTACTCTTCTCACCCGGACGTCAGGCGGCACGGTAGCAGCTACAGGATAGTAACTGAGGATTGCTTTTATTCCGCATTGTACCAGAGAATCCACCGCTTTCTGAACCTGTGTTGGAGGAACGGCTACCACACCTATTCTTATATCTTTCTGTTGCACGGCTTGGGCTAACTCGCAGACGTCCTGGATGACAACCTTTCCCATCTTCTTCCCGACTAACTGGGGATCGATGTCGAATGCGGCTACAATCTTGAAGCCGCGCAGTGCGAGGTTGCCGTAGTCCAGAAGCGCCTTCCCGATTTTTCCCACCCCGATAAGCGCCATATTCCATTCCTGATCAAGCCCCGTTATCTTTCGCAGTTCTTCAGACAACGTTTTAACATGGTAGCCTTTACCCTGCTTGCCGAATCTGCCGAAGTAGCTCAGGTCTTTTCTAATCTGGGCCGGGGTCATCTGGAGCCTGGCGCCCAGCTCCTGCGAGCTCACTACTTCAATTCTCTCCTCGGTCAGCAGGGAAAGCATGTAAAGATATGTTGGGAGACGGAAGATCACCACCTCCGGTATTTGCGACTGTACGTTAGCCATTTCTGCCCTCGGTTAAATTATTGACCGTGAAATTAAATTCATAATAGAAGTTTGTTCAGTCATATTTCTGTTGTGACTGCAATAGATCAGCCTTACTATATGAGGCCTTTCATTAATTCTATTATAATACAACCCTTATCGATATCGATCGACTTTACCACTTCGTCGGTTGCAGGTATAAGGAACTTCCCTGTATCGGATGAGATTTCATAAACATCATTGCTGCCGGTCGATATAATATCTGAGACCCGGCCCAGCGGTTTGCCTGCGGTGCTGAACACGTTCAGTCCGATTATTTGGAAACGGTAATATTCACCTTCCACCAGAGGATGTAGCTGGTCGGAAGGTATCTCCAGGAACATTCCGCGTATTGCTTCAGCTTTATCCCTGCTGTCGATTGTTGATATCTTGAGGATGAACACGTTGCCATGTGACCTGCTGGATTCTATTGTTACTGACGAATTCCGGAGATATACCGTCTCGCCGCGCACAAACCGCTCGGAGAAGTCGGTCATCGATTCAACCTTTACCTCTCCGCGAATGCCCCAAGGGGCAAGAACCCGGGCAATCGGGATGAACTGGGGATTCATGATCCTAAATGTGGATTGTTAAATTACCACTAGTTCCACGCGGGTATTCTGCTTTACAGCTACTACGCGGAGCAGCGTGCGCATTGCCTGAACCACGCGGCCTTGCTTGCCGATGACACGGCCCATGTCATCCGCATGTACCTGGAGCTTAAGGAGCACCCCTCCCTCGCTTCTCTCCTCGGTCACCACGACGTCATCAGGATTGTTCACGATGGATTTCACAATGAACTCAATAAGCTCTTTCATGTGCTTCTCCTTTGCTCGTTTCTTCGATCCCTTCTTGGGGAAGGGTCGTTAGCTTGCGTTCTCAGCTTTGGTCTCAGTATCGGCTTCCGCCGCCGGCTCTTGAGCGGGTTTTGCGTCGGCTTGTCCCTCTGATTTCTCAGCCTTGGCAGGCTGCTTAGAGAAGTTTATTTTAGGCATTTCCGTTATTCCGGCCTTGCCTAGCAGAATGCTGACCCGTTCTGTTGGCTGAGCTCCACGGCTGAGCCATTGTCGAGCTTTCTCTTCGTCGATGACGATAGTAGCTGGTTCCGTACGCGGGTTGTAGTGGCCTATGATTTCGATGAAATCGCCGTCTCGCGGCGACTTAACATCAGCGACTACCAAACGGTAGCTTGGCTGTTTCTTTTTCCCTACGCGGCTTAGTCTGATCTTTACCATGTCGTTTTTACCTCTTAACGTTGCTATTATCATAGATTACTCGCCGTGTGTCAATGGGCGGGTTGTCAGCCTTCGTAGCAGGGGCTATAATTCCGATGTGGAAGTGCGTGACATTCATCGATGGGACGTGAGTGTCGCCGAGGCAGTGGAGATTCAGCGCGGCCTTGCCGGCAGGGTGGTGAAAAAGGGTCGACTCGACGCTGTTGAGCTTATCGCCGGTGTCGACATCTCCGGCGCGAACAGCAGCGGCGTTTCGCGCGGAGCAATTGTCGTGCTGCGGTATCCGTCGCTGGAGTTGGCGGAGCGCAGTGTGGTTACGATGAAGGCGGAGTTTCCCTATGTCCCGGGCTTGCTGTCGTTCCGCGAGATGCCTTTGATAATCGCCGCGTGCAGGCAATTGCGCGTAAAGCCCGATCTCTTCATCGCCGATGGTCAGGGCATCGCTCATCCGCGCCGACTGGGTCTGGCCTCGCACCTGGGGCTTGTTCTGGGTGTGCCCGCAATCGGATGCGCCAAGTCGATATTGTGTGGCAATCATAATGATTTAGGCGATGACCCGGGTGATCGAGCGTTGCTGGTCGATAACGGTGAGGTCGTCGGTGCGGCGCTCCGCACCAAAAGGCGCGTGAAGCCGGTCTATGTTTCGATAGGCCACGGGATCGAGCTCGATGAAGCGTGTCGCTGGGTACTGAATTGCTGTTGCGGATATCGTCTGCCGGAGCCGACGCGTCTGGCGCACCAGGCGGCGTCGGGCGGCAATCGATGATAGTGTTTGTATATAAACCGCCGTTGCATTATCATTGAAGAATAATCGATAAAGGAAGAAGTGACTTGCAGGAACAACGCAATAGGCTTGAGGAACTGGCGGCGCAGGTTTCCCATGTAATGGTGCGTCTTTGACATCGCGCAGAAAGAGCGGGAGATACAGCAGATCGAGATGGAGGCGTCCGATCCTGTGTTCTGGCAGGACCAGGGACGCGCGCAGTCCGTCATGCGCCGCCTCGGCGATCTGAAAGGACAGGTCGAGGGCTGGAAAGGCCTGGAACGCAAGATAAATGATTTGTTGGGCCTGGCCGAACTCTCCGCGGAAGAGGAAGAGAGCTCGCTTCAAGACGACATAGCTTCCGAGACTGACAAGGCCTACGCACAGTTCGAAGAGATGGAAGTCGAACTTATGCTGGGCGGCGAGTATGAGAAAGGCAACGCTTTCCTCGCGGTTCACGCCGGCGCCGGCGGCACGGAGGCTCAGGATTGGGCCGAGATGCTCCTCAGGATGTATCTGCGATGGGCGGAGCGGCGCGGTTACAAATCAGCTATAGTAGATTCTTCTCCCGGCGAGGAAGCCGGTATCAAAAGCGCACTTATCGAGGTCGACGGCCTTTACGCCTATGGCTACCTCAAGGCTGAACGCGGCGTGCATCGTCTGGTGCGCCTTTCTCCTTTCGACAGCTCACATTCCAGGCACACTTCATTCGCGCTAGTCGAGGTGATGCCCGAGGTCGATCGTGACGTCGAAATCCAGATAAATCCCGATGATTTGCGTATAGATTTGTTCAGGGCCAGCGGCCATGGCGGCCAGTCCGTTCAGAAGACAAGCAGCGCGGTCAGAATCACGCATATGCCGACGGGCATCGTGGCGGCGTGCCAGAATGAGCGTTCCCAGTACCAGAATAAGGAAATAGCAATGAAGGTGCTGAAGTCTCGTTTACTTGAGCTGGAGCTGGAGAAACGCGCCGAGGAGCAGGCCAGGCTCAAAGGGGAGCATGTAGCCGCGGGGTGGGGGAATCAGATCAGGAGCTATGTGCTTCATCCCTACAAGATGGTCAAAGATCACAGGACGGATTATGAGACAAGTAATCCTAACGCCGTCCTAGATGGCGACCTGGATGATTTTATCTATGCGTATCTCAAACATACTATAGGAAAATAATGATGAAGTATTGTTTTGCCCTGGTATTGTTAATGCTTGTGCTTATGCTTGTTCCTTCAGGGCTGGCTTATGCCGACAGTGGTATCGAAGTAGTAAGCAGCGATGCTAATTCTGATTTTCCCTACAGCATCACCTTCAGCCTCGAGGCTAGAGCATCGGTGGATATCGTGGACATAGATATCGAGTGCCGGGTTCTTCAGCGCAGCCTTGTGCCCGTCACCTGCCGTAATGAAGTGGAGTTCGATGCCGGCGGATACGTGACGGCTATCTGGGTCTGGGACATGCAGGATACGGGCGGTGTGCCTCCAGGAACGGAGATAGAATACCGCTGGCTTATCGAAGACGCTTCGGGGAATACATATACAAGCCCTTACTACACGGTAATATACGATGATTTACGCTACAGCTGGCGCAGCATAGCGAGCGGCGATATAACGTTGCGGTGGTATGAGGGCGATTCATCGTTTGCCCGGCAGCTTCTCGATGCGGCCGGCGAAGCAGTATCCAGGCTTTCCACCGAGTTCGATGTGTCGCTGGATCAACCGGTTAGATTTTATATCTACGCTGATTATGGGGATTTGCAGGGTTCTCTGGTGAATCCCGATGTATGGACCGGGGGAGTTGCTTACCCTGCTTACGGCGCTATCATGATAGGCATAGAGACGGACAATCTTGATTGGGGCAAGAGAACGGTAGCACACGAACTGGGTCATTTGATAATAGGTGAACTTGTTTATGGGCCTTTCGGCTGGCTTCCTACCTGGCTCGATGAGGGCATCGCAATGAATGCCGAAGGCGAATTATCTGATAATTTTCAGGATCGTCTTGACCAAGCGATATCGAATGATACCCTTTTCTCGGTGCGCAGTATCGCCAGTTCTTTCCCATCCGATTCGGATGAGGCCGTTCTGTGCTATGCCGAGAGTCACAGCGTCGTAAAATTCCTCGTAGATCATTACGGTAGCGAAAAATTTCTTGGTTTGCTTGATGTGTTCCGGCAGGGAAGCACCGGTGACGAAGCATTGTTGCAGGTTTACGGTTTTGATACGGATGGTCTGAATGAGGCCTGGAGGGCGAACCTCGGGTTGGGGCCTCAGCCTACAGTAACACCTACGCCTACAGCGTCTCCGGACGACGATGAATTTGTATTAACCGCTCCTTACATTGCGCTGATGTCTATCGTAGTAGTACTTTGCGTGTTAACGGTCTTCTTAGGATTTACCTTTATGCGCAGGTGGCGGTGATTACTTGTGGGCTGGCGCGCTGGGTTTATTTCTTTTCAACCAGACATAGACCAGTCGATGCACAGCGGTGAAATTGGTGCCTATCGCCAGAATCCATAGGGTATACAGCATTACTTTATCCTGCTGGTTTGGTATGGCGCTGAGCATCAAGCCCAGAGAGAGGAGACCTATCCTCATAGTCCTTCTGAAAATGCCTACCTCGGCGTCCAGATTTAAACCCTCGGCGCGCGCTCTCACGTAGCTAACCAGTATGGATCCTACGATTGTAGCAAATATAAGCAAACATTCCGTCTTATAGAGGATATCGGGCCGGCTGGCGTAGTACCAGAGCAGGCCGAACAGGACTACGCCTTCCGAATAACGATCCAGGGTTGAATCCAGCAAAGCGCCGAACTTGGTGACCCTGCCCGTCATACGGGCTACCGCTCCGTCCAGAAGGTCGAAGATACCGGCGGCGAGAATCAGTATTCCGCCGTATACGAAATATCCCTGTGCTACAAGCCATGCCACGCCGAAGTTGATGCAGAACCCGAAGATGGTGAGTGTATTGGGGCTTACGCCTGTCTTTCCCACCAGACGGCCTACAGGTTCGGCAAGTTTATGTGCCGTATCGCTGAGAAATTGAGCTGGTTTATTCATATCGATTACGATCTAATGCATCGGGTCGGCAATGCAATTACTTTCCACATTTTAACTCATTGTGAATATAAATGTAATATTCGTTTATCGTTTTAGCGACATTTGGCCAGCTGTAGCGTTCAGCCTTTTCAAGGCCGCGCGCGCCCATCTCGCGGCGTTTTCGCTCATCTTTCAGCAGGTTAATTATGGCTTTGGCCAGCGCGGTAATGTCTTTCGGCGGCACCATGAGTCCTTCGACTTCGTTGCTTATCAAGCTGGCGTATCCATCGATGTCCGATGCCACTATCGCCCTGGATGCAGCCATGGCCTCGAGTAATATGATGCCGAAACTCTCGCCCCCTGTTGCCGGAGAGCAAAAGACGTCGCATGTCTGATAGTATGCGGGAAGATCATCGTTGGGAATATAGTCGGTAAAAACAACGTCTTCAAGAGCCATTTTTCTTGCCATAGGTTCATATTTTTGTCTGGTTTCCGGGCCGGCTATAACGAGGCGTGATTGCGGGACCTCCCGTTTTATCAGCGGGTAGGCCTCTAGAAGGAAATTGAGCCCTTTCCTCTTCTCAGCGCGGCCGACGAAAAGTATGTTCATTTTGCCGTCGCGCAGCTTCTCGATGGGAGGCAGCGGTGTAGAGAAGCGTAGAAAATCTATTCCGTTGGGTATGATGCTGTATTCGGCGGGGAAATATCTGCTGATGAAAAGCCTGGCGGGCTCGGAGACGGCGATTCTGCCGTGCAGTCTATCGAAAGCGCCCTGAAACAGCGGGCTGATGAGATGGTATGGGATCCTTGTCTTCTGGAAAGCGTGAAAAGTGCCGATGTTTACGGCTTTCGAATGGCGCAGCACAGTCAGGGTCAGTGTAGAATACAATGGATCGTGCAGATGAATGATATCGAACTTCTCCCGTTCCAGCACCTCTTTTACCGGCGATGAAAGCGTAGGCGACAGTGTAATCCTGGCAATGGAACCGGCTGACGGTATGGAAACAGGCTTGCCTATGGGTATTATATCTTTGTTCTCCAGTGAGGCGCTGCTGCCGGAGTAAGACGCTATTATTTTTACCAGGTGGCCTGTTTTTTGGAGCTCTTTATATAGGAAGGTGATATGGTTTGCCACGCCGCCCGGATGGGCAAAGTCATATGGGCAAACGAGCGCTATCTTCATTTTCTCAGAGACCTGGTAGCATTTTTGATTATGCCACGAAAGAAATAACTCCGGCTTTTTCTCTGCTGTTTGAGTATCTGCCCGATGCCGATTTCAAAATAGCTCGGAGTATGTCCTTTCATAGGAATAGTCGTCCGTTCCAGAATGCTTCTGCGGAAATCCTCTGCGGTGCGGCCGGGAAACAGGGTCAGGCCGCTGCCTATCGAGATGAGGAAGTGTGCATCACTGCCGCCCGTTTCGGCCAGCTTATACTTCTCGTTGATCTTTTTTGCTCTGTGATTGGATATACTGCCCATTATCGTGGCGTTCATGGTCTCTATGCCGTCGAAGTAAACTCCCGGCTCGCCCGCGTTCATAATAGAGTCGAAGTCTCTTTGATTTATGCTCTCGCTGAACGGGCTCATCGGATGCGGCGCGATGCATAGGCCGCCCTGTGCATGAACGGCTGAGATGATGTCCGTGAGGTGTTGATTGTTCTCTACCGGCTTCTCCATGAATAACGCCAGCAAATGGCCTTCCCTTGTATTGATTTCCATGCCGACTATGATTTCGAAAGGGTAGTTACGCTTTGCGGCCAGTTCCCGAGCTTCATATCCGCCGGATATCTCTCCGTGGTCTGTTATGGCAATGACGTCCAGGTCGCCTCTTTCCGCCACGAATTCAAGGATTTCGATTATGCCGGCCATGCCATCGCTTACGTTGCTGTGTATATGAATGTCCGCCACCCCAAGCCCGTTTCTGCCTGCCGTATCCTGGGGCAGCGGGTGCGTTTTCTTTTGCTTGCCTACTTGGTCCTTCTCTAAGGTAGAGGTGCCGAAAATATGATTGTGCATGGTAATATTATTTACTACTTGCCCGCAATGTACTCTTCAGTCACCCTTCTGGCCTCGGCATCCGTATATTGTATGGGAGGTGATTTCATGAAATATGATGAAGGGGCGGTGAGAGGTCCGGAGATGCCGCGGTCCATTGCCAACTTGCAACATCTCAGAGCGTCAATGACCACTCCGGCGGAGTTGGGGCTATCCCATACTTCCAGTTTTGCTTCTACGAGCAGAGGTACGTCGCCAAAAGTGCGTCCTTCCATTCGAATGTGACAGAATTTTCTGTCTTCGAGCCATGGCACATAATCGCTCGGGCCTACATGTATGTCCTTCTCCGGCAATTTGTAGTCCAATTGTGACGTTACCGCGTTTGTCTTGGATATTTTCTTGGATTCCAGTCGTTCACGCTCCAGCATATTGAGGAAATCCGTATTGCCTCCGAAATTAAGCTGATAGGTGCGTTCAAGCTTAACGCCGCGCTCTTTAAAAAGGTTGGTCAGAATGCGGTGCACGATGGTCGCGCCAACCTGACTCTTGATATCGTCTCCTATCACGGGAAGGCCGCGATCCTTGAAGCGTTCCTGCCAGTATTTCTCGCGTGCGATGAAGACCGGAATGCAATTGACAAATCCGCAACCCGCAGTCAGAACCTGTTCGATATACCACTTGGTGGCTTCTTCACTGCCGACGGGAAGATAGTTGAGAACGACATCGGTCTTAGTGGATTGCAGTATTTCAACGATATTCGCCGTTGGTCCGGGTGCCTTGGTGATTACTTGCGATAGGTACTTACCAAGGCCGTCGTGCGTCATGCCGCGGACTACTTTAACGCCTGTCTTGGGCACCTGGCAGAATTTATGAGTATTGTTGGGGGCGGTGTATATCGCTGTGGCCAGGTCTTTTCCTACTTTGTTCTTGTCGATGTCGATAGCGGCTACGAACTCGATATCACTGATGTGGTAGCCCCCCAGGTTCACATGCATCAGCCCTGGTATCTGTTCGCCATCTTTGGCATCTTTATAGTAATGTACTCCTTGCACCAGGGAAGAGGCACAATTACCAACACCGATGATCGCTACATTTATCTTGCTCAAATCTTTCTCCTATCCTATAATAGCATTTTAGCGCGGAGGTTAGTTATGCTATCTGATTTTCACACCCACACTCTTCTCAGCGACGGTTCCCTTTCTCCACTGGAATTAATATATCGTTCCCTGAGTAATTCTTATACAAACATCGCAATTACCGATCATGCCGGCCTCGGCTATCTCGACCGCGTCGTTCGAGAGATTGCCTCCGATTGTGCACTCGCTAGAGATAAGTGGTCCATCAACGCGATTCCGGGTGTAGAACTTACATATGTGCCTCCTGCCGCAATCCATGACGTCGCAAGGCGCGCTAAAGAACTCGGTGCGTGGTTGGTTATAGTCCACGGCGAAACCATAGTCGAGCCGGTGGAGAAGGGTACTAACAAAGCAGCGCTCCTGTGTCCATACGTTGACATTTTAGCACATCCGGGCCTTATCACGAAAGAGGAAGCGCAACTGGCTGCTTCAAACGGGATTTATCTTGAAATCAGCGCCAGGAAGGGGCATTCTCTCACAAACGGCCATGTCGCTCGATTAGCGCGGGAGGCAGGGGCAAAACTTCTCCTTAATTCCGATGCTCACGATCCGGGCGACATAATGACGCCATCTTTCGCACGACAGATAATCGCGGGAGCCGGTCTCAGTGAAGCCCAGTGCGATGAGATCATGATTACCAACGCTCAATCCGTGGTAGATGCCCTTGTGGATAAGAAGCTGCGTTGAAAAAGCTTTCCCGGATGTTTTAAATTCTGTAACTAGGCCTTCCCGATGCGAAAGACTTTAGTGCCGCACTTCGGACAGAGGCCTTTGGTCGCCGGCCTTCCGTTCTTAAGAGTAACCTTCTGCGCGTTCTTTACTTCGATTTTCTTTCTGCATTTAAAACAGTATGCCTGCATTCGGTTCACCCCCTTTAAATCCTGTTGCACTATAAACCCAATCTAAATACGTGTCAAGTATTTTATTATTGGAAGCATTATTCTATGCATCGTGAAATACTTTTTGCGGTTGCCATACCGCCTTATCCGGCAGGTAGCTCATTATTGCAAGGAAACGTCCGTCTCTTGAGTAAGCGCGGCAGCGGGGTTCCAAATTATCGACGGAGCATGGGATGTCACGGCCGTTCAGAATGGCGAGTTCCTGTTCTCGGTCTACTATTACTCTCTTCCAGTCGCAGATCACGATGTCCATAGGATACAGCAGTTCTCGCCAGCTTTCGTTACTGAAGGCGTTCTCAAGCTGCTGCAAGTCGATGCTGTCCTTGATGTCGAAAGGCCCGTACTGTGTGCGCGTCAACTGAGAAATATGGCCTCCGCATCCCAGAGATTCGCCTATATCGTGGGCGATGGAGCGGATGTATGTCCCCTTGCCGCATTCCACCTCGATGATTATAAAAGGCGGATTCCAGTCGAGGAGTTCAATGCGGTATATAGTAACCTCCCTCGCATCCGTCTCGACTTCTAATCCCTCGCGGGCCAGTTCATACAGGCGTTTCCCCTGCCGTTTCAGCGCGCTGAACGCGGGCGGCTTCTGCATAATTGTTCCTGTTAGGGTTGGGAGCAGTCCGTCGATTTGGTTTCTAGTTACATATGATGGATCTTTACGATGTATCGCCACGCCCTCTCGATCGTAGGTGTTGGTGGATATACCAAGCGTTATCTCGGCGACGTAGGTTTTGCGGTGTTCCATGATGAAGGAGCTCATCCTGGTCGCCTGTCCCAGGCATATCGGAAGGACGCCGGTAGCTATAGGATCGAGCGTGCCGGCATGGCCGACGCGGCGCTGTCTGCTGAGATGCTTAACAAAAGAGACAATATCCTGTGAGGTTCTATTCGGGGGCTTGTTGATGTTTAGGATACCGTTAATCGTTGCCGCTGTGTTCTTCTTTGCTGACATTTCCTAATAAATCGAGTATGCGAGCACCTTGCTCGATGGATTCGTCCTTGTAGAAGATTAACTGAGGGGTATGTCGCAGCGACAGCCGTCCTCTCAATTCGCGGTAGAAGAAGCCGCCCGCCGAGTTCAGTCCGTCCATGGCATTTTTCTTCTCTTCGTCGCTGCCCATGATGCTGATATAAACCTTGGCGAATTGCAGATCAGGTGTCGTTTCCACGTGTGTTATGGATAGAAGACATCTCAGGCGCGGATCCTTGGCCTGACGGATGAGGTCGCTCAGCTCTTCCCGTATAAGGGTGTTTAAGCGTTCGATGCGTCTGCTCATTACTTGGCTTTCTTGACATATGACTCGATAATATCGCCCTGCTCAAATGCTGTGAATCCTTCAACTCCTATGCCGCATTCAAATCCGCTTGTGACTTCTTTAACGTCGTCCCTGAACCGTTTCAGGCTGCTGACGCTGGAGTTGTAGATGTTGGCGCCTTTGCGCAGAACTCTGACCATCGAGCCTCTCGTGATCTTACCTTCGATGATATAGGTCCCGGCCACGGTCCCTGCCTTTGTGGTGAATACGGCACGCACCTCGGCGCGTCCCTCCACCACGTCGACGTAAGTGGGCTCCAGCAGGCCTTTCATCGCCTTCTCAACGTCATCCACTATATGGTAGATGATATCGTATGAGCGCATATCCACGCCTTCCCTGTCGGCGAGCTTGACTGCTCCCATCTCGGGGTGCGCGTTGAATCCGATGATGATTCCCTTGGAAGCAAGGGCCAGCAGGACATCCCCTTCCGTGATGCTGCCGCTGTCGGCATGGAGTATGTTGACTTTCACCGCTTCCGTATTCAAGCGCTCCAGGGAGGTCTTTATCGGGTCGATGCTGCCTTGGACGTCCGTTTTGAGTACAATATTCAGTTCTTTCACTTCCCCTTCGCTCATCTGAGAGAAAAGGTTGCTCAGGCTGATCTGCTTCGCTGCGTTTCTCTCCGCCTTCTTCTGTTCATGGCGCTTCATGGCCAGGGTATGAGCCTCTTTTTCCGTGTTTGTAACGGTGAGAATATCCCCCGCCTGAGGCACGCTGTCCATGCCAAGTATCTCGGCCGGGCACGAGGGCTCCGCTTTTCTGAGGTGTTTGCCTTTATCGTTGAAAATGGCCTTCACTTTGCCCCAGGTATCGCCTACAACGAAGGGATCGCTCACTTTCAATGTCCCGGCTTCGATGAGCACGGTTGCCACGGGTCCCCTGTTTTTGTCCAGCTGTGCCTCGATGACCACGCCCACAGCGCGACGGTCGGGATTGGCCTTCAACTCTTCCATCTCCGCTACGATGAGAATATTCTCAAGAAGCACGTCGATGCCTTCTTTTTTCTTGGCCGAAACGGGCACGCATATCACATTACCGCCCCACTCTTCAATGACCACGCCGTGATCCGCCAGTTGCTGCTGCACGCGCTGCGGATTGGCTTCCGGCTTGTCGATTTTGTTGATTGCCACTACTATTGGCACATCGGCTGCGCGCGCGTGGGCGATGGCCTCGATCGTCTGCGGCATCACTCCGTCGTCCGCCGCCACGACCAGGACCGCAATATCCGTGACCTGGGCGCCGCGCGCTCGCATAGTTGTGAATGCCTCGTGGCCCGGGGTGTCCAGGAAGGTTATTTTCTGGCCATGCACCTCTACCTGGTATGCGCCTATATGCTGTGTTATCTCGCCGGCTTCGGTCGCGGCTACGTTTGCCTTGCGCACGGCGTCGAGGAGTTTGGTTTTTCCGTGATCAACGTGTCCCATGATCGTTACCACCGGAGGACGCGGTTTCAGTAGGATGGGGTCATCTTCCATGAAGTGTCGCGAGCGTTTGCGCTTGGTCGATGTCGCCGATGACGGACGCTTCTCCGCCGCCACATCGAATCCGAAGCCGGTTACCAGAGTCGCCGCCATGTCGAAGTCGATGACCTGATTGATATTGGCCATTATGCCGTTGCGCATGAGATTCTTTATTATATCGATGGAGCTGACGCCGATCATTTCGGATAGATTTTTAACGGTAATGGACGCAGGAAGCTTGATTACGGATTTCTCGTCCTTGACCTTGGAATGCGAGGGCTCCGCGTGTGCGGTTGTCCTAGCTCGTTTACCGGTGCTCCTTCTTGTTCTATTTCTATTTCTATTGGTTGCCATACGACCCCGCTATCTAGACAATGTCTCTCCGAATCGGGACAGCTCAGCTTTCGCTTCTTTACTTATGTTCATTCTCAGCGACAGGTCTAAGCGATCCTTTTTAAGTCCTTTTTCCCAGCAATCTTTTGATTTACAGAGATAGGCGCTGCGTCCCTGCCGCCTTCCCGACGGAGCGATCGCGACGCCGTCGGTTTCATTTCCTGTTAAACGGATCATTTCATTCTGCGGTTTTACCTGGCGGCATCCTATACAGGTGCGTTCCGGCACGTTTTTCCTCTGTATATTTTGTTTCTTAGCATCCATGGACAGCGCTCTGAATATCGTTACGGGATACGGTCAAGGCCCCCGCTCTTAAAAGCTATTTTCTATCTTGCGCTTTAACCTTATCCTGTTTCTTTGGTTTTTTACGGGCCTTACTGGCGCTCTCAACAAAGATATCGTCTTCCAGAATTACGGCATTATTCTCAGCAGCCTCTGCTTCTTTTTGTTCTTCCTCAGAATTAGCATGCAAATCAAGGTGGAAATCATCATCGTATATGGGAATGTCCGTAGCACGGCGCGGCTTGGGCTTGGGCGCCGCCTTCACCACATCCTCTTTGGCCTGGATTTTCTTTCCCTTCCTTCCCTTTTTCTCCGTCTTTACGCCCCTGCCGGGAAGGATGTCCTCTGCGAAGCGTATAAGCGGCTTCTGCGCTCCAACCGGGGAGAAAACCTCTTCCTCTACCACTTCCTCGTATTCGATCTCCGGCTCCTCAGTCTCGAGCGGCTCCGTCTCTTCCTCAAGGGTGATGATATCTACTAATTCTTCTTTGCTCTCTACAGGCGCTGCTTCCTTCTCCTCTATCTTATCGATAGCCTTCGGCTCTGCGGATTTCTTCGCGCGGCCCTTCTTCTTCGCCGACGGTTTCTCTCCTGTTTCGATTACTGCTTCTCCAGGAGCCTCTTTCTCAACCGCGGCCTTTTCCGCCTCGGCTATTGATGTGCTTTTAATATCTATGCGCCATCCGGTGAGTTTGGCGGCGAGCCTCGCATTCTGTCCCTCCCTGCCGATGGCCAGCGAAAGCTGCCTGTCCGGGACCACAACAATGGCGACCTTTTCCTCTTCATTGACACTAACATTTTCAACCTGTGCCGGGCTCAGGGCGTTGGCGATGAAGATGGACGTATCGGCATCCCATTGCACTACGTCAATCTTTTCGCCGTTCAATTCGTTGACGATGTTCTGGATGCGGATACCGCGCAGGCCGACGCAGGAGCCTATGGGGTCTATGCCTTCCTGCCGGGCGAACACGGCGATCTTGCTGCGCTGGCCGGCTTCCCGCGCTATAGCTTTTAGCTCGATCGCTCCCTGATGCAGCTCGGGCACCTCTAGTTCAAGAAGCCGGCGCAACAGGTTACGGTGGGTTCGCGATACCACAACTTGCGGACCTTTCATGGTCCGATGCACTCCGAGGATGTAAACTTTAACCCTCTGGCCGGTGCGGTAATGCTCCGTGCGCACCTGTTCAGCGGAGGGAAGCACGGCCTCCGTTCTGCCGAGGTCGAGAGTGATCTGCTTGGGTTCGACGCGCTGTACGACGCCGGTGACTATCTCGTTCTCGCGGTCCGAGAATTCCTCGAACACGATTTCCCTCTCAGCCTCGCGCAGGCGCTGCAGCACCACCTGTTTCGCGGTCTGCGCGGCGATACGCCCGGCGTTCTGAGGGGTGGCTTCGACTACTATCTCCTCGTCTACCTGTGCGTACTTGTTTATCTTTCGCGCGTCATCAAGCGATATCTCGCGGGTAGGGTCATCTACCTTTTCTACAACCGTCTTTGCAGCGAAGACCGCTACCTGACCGGTTTCCTGATTTATCTTAGCCGATACGGTTTGTGTGGGTGAGAAGTTGTTCTTACGGAAGGCAGAGGCCAGGGCATTCTCGATTGCCTCCAGCACTACTTCCTTGGGCAGGTTTTTTTCTGCAGCGAGCTGGGTTATTGCGAGCATGAATTCGCTTTTTGTCTTACCCAAAGCACCCTCCTAATGAAAAAAGTGGGAAACAAGACCCACTTCCTTCCAGCTCGTTATATCGACATTATTCAAGTCGGGTTCAGGTCGAGCTCAGCCGAAATACTAGTTTATCACAAAATATAGCTTCATGCAATATGAATTCATATAGTGTGTCAAGTTTGGTCAATCGAGGGAGGGGCTATTATGGGTTAAATCCGCTTTGTCGATACCCCCTGCTATCCCCCTTGAAAGGGGGAAACAATATCCGAACCCCCTGGTAGTCCCCCACACTTTGGGGGACGTAAATAAATTAGGGGACACCCCATATCCCCCGGCCCCGATTAATCGGGGCACCTCTTTCTGTAGCTACTCTCTCCCTTTGCAGGGGAGGGGCTAGAGTTCACGAAAACATCTGGTATTGGAAAGACCAGAAAAGCAAATATTCTTTTGGATTGTCATTGCGAGTCCTTCCATGATTAAAGTTGTATGGAAGGATTCCCCGATAAGATTAGGCGGAAGGATGACGTGGCAATCTAGTCGTTTGTGACCCAATACGAAATAGAAAGAGATTGCTTCGCTTCGCTCGCAATGACAATGTGTGAGACGTCGGGCTGGTTATTGCGGGAATAGCATCGCGCGCAGCTTCTCTACCACTCCGTCGAGCGGTAGGATCGTCGCGGACTTCTCACGGCGCTGCTTTACTTCGACGCTTGCGTTCTTGAGCGTGCGCGGGCTTACCACCACCCGGATCGGCATGCCGAGCAGGTCGGCATCGTTCAGTTTCACTCCGGGCGATTCGGTACGGTCGTCGTACAGAACTTCGATGCCGATGTCGGTCAACCCTTTATACAAATTGTCGGCGGCTTTGACCACTTCGGCATTATCGATCGACAGCGGGCAGAGGTAGATGTGGTAAGGCGCGATGGCCACTGGCCAGATGATGCCCTTGTCGTCGTTGTTCTGCTCGATGGCGGAGGCCAGCAGACGCCCCACGCCTATGCCGTAAGTGCCCATTATTATCGGCCGCGAGACGCCGTCCTTATCGAGGAAGTTGGCCCCGAAGCGCTCGGTGAACTTGGTGCCGAGTTTGAAGACGTGTCCCACCTCGATGCCTTTCACCGTCGTCAGCGTCGTGCCGCATTTGGGACAGCCGTCGCCGGCTTTGGCGTTGCCTATGTCGGTGACCGTATCGACTTCGAAGTCGCGCGGGTAGTTGACGTTCTTTATATGCTTATCCGGTTTGTTGGCCCCGGCCGCGAAGTTTGTTCCCAGCGTTATCGACACGTCTCCGATGCGCTTGATTCCCTTCAATCCTATCGGCGATGCATAGCCCGCCACCAGTCCCGCCGCCGCCACTTCCTCGTCCGTGGCCAGGCGCAGCTCGGCGCATCCCGCGGCGTTCTTTAGCTTGATCTCGTTGACCTCGACGTCGCCCCGTATCGATACGATGACGACTTTGCCGTCGCAGTTGTAGAACACGGCCTTGAGCATCTGTGACGGCTTGACGCGCAGGAACCCCGAGACCTCTTCGATGGTTTTAAGCCCCGGCGTCGCTACCTCTTCCATCGGCCTCGGGTCGCCCGAGTCGCTGCGCTGCTTGACGCTCTCGGCCTTCTCCACGTTGGCCGTGTAGCCGCACTTGGGACAGGTGATAATCGTGTCCTCGCCGCTCTCGGCGGTTACCATGAACTCGTTCGATTCCTTGCCGCCTATAGCGCCGCTGTCGGCTTCGGCGATTAGGAAACTCAATCCGCAGCGACGGTATATGTTCTTATAGGCCTCGACGACCTTCGGAAAAATCTCGTTCAGCGATTCGACGTCGGTGTGGAAGCTGTACATGTCCTTCATGCCGAACTCGCGCACGCGCAACAGCCCGCCGCGGGGACGGGGCTCGTCGCGGAACTTGGTCTGTATCTGGTACAGGATCAGCGGCAGGTCGCGGTAGCTCTGCACGTTCTGGCGCACCAGCATGGTTATGATCTCTTCGTGCGTGGGGCCCAGCGCCAGCGTGCGGTCGCGGCGGTCTTTGAGAGTGAAGAGGTTCTGCCCGAAGGCGGCGTCGCGCCCGCTCTCGGCCCATATCTCCAGCGGCTGCAGCGCCGGCATGAGTACTTCCTGGGCGCCGATGGCATTGAGCTCCTCGCGGATGATGCCTTCGATTTTCTGTATCGAGCGCAGGCACAGCGGCATGTAGCTGTACACGCCCGAGGCGAGCTGCTGTATCATGCCCGCCTTGAGCAGAAGCTGGTGGCTGGGGTTCTCCGCCTCCGCCGGCGTCTGCCGGAGCGTCTTGCCGAAAAGCTGCGATACCTTCATAAAATAGTCCTTCTATGTTTCAGCCGTCTCACGTTTTTTCTTTGAGAACAACGCTTTGTAATCCTGGTAACGGAGAATCACCGCGAGCATGAAAATGCCGCCGATGGGCAGCGCAGCCAGGGCTAATATCACTTTGATTGTGCTGATTGGCAGTTTGAGCAGGGTTTTCATGGTGATTATTATAGAGGGTGGATTGGGATATTTCTATGGGGGGAGGAAGTGTGCGTTTGGTGAAGTGAATCATCTCAATTACTAATGGTTAAGCTTACATTTACCGGTTGTGTAGCTTATTCATACCGGACTTAAATGGCGATGTCTGTATAATATTTCTTTTTGAGGGCCTTGTTGACCGAGCTTTTCCCTGTTTCTACTATCTCTGGAAATATCCTTACGTCATTTTCGATATCAGTTCGTATAGAATAAATGGATGAATATTTAAGGGTATCCTCAGATTCTGATTTAAACTCAGGCCCATTACGTATTGCATTAATAATGCTAAGCCAGTGGGAAGATGCCCTAGATTTCCTTCGACCTGTTAAATAAGGGTTAATGTGATCAACAATTTGTAAGTAAGCTAGTGGAGTAGAGTTGAATTCTCTATAGATGAAATTCCTCCGCAGTAGTGAAACTTCGATTTCTTGTCCTTTTCTAAGAATACTTTTCTCATATAACGTGTCTTTATAATCTATCATTGGATCAAAGCTTTTTGAGTATCCTGAGAAAGCTGCAAAGCGCACGATGTTTTGGGCGTATCGATTTGTGCAAAGCATCTTTGAAATATTATTGTCTAAAAAGAGCTTAGGCCCATGTAGATAACGGTTTGCTAAGTATGAGTTAGAAAAAGCGAAGTTTGCAGACAGAACATCTTCTTTCCCTTCCGCGTAGAATTCTCTACGGTATCCCGAAGAGACGATAGTTTTTGCTCCTGGGAAGAAGGCTGCGGCCTCAGTACGATTAATGAATGAATGTAAACGAGCTATTATACCGATGAATTTACGGAGATTTGCAGTTTCTTCAATTGTT